>JBKCAB010000791.1:0-11819 GCA_046307935.1 Bacteroidota bacterium
TTTATATTCATTCTAAATAAGGGTTGCATGATCCCGAAATCAAGGATGCGCTGATTTGCATATTTTTACACGTTCAATGGTTGGTTATTTGTTAAAAACGGCACAATGATTGCGATTTGAAATGTTAACTTTGTAATCAGTTCAATCAACGCAATGACCATGTTCAAAACTTTCATCTTACCTACAGCTTTAGTTCTCACGTCTTTCGTTCACGCTCAAAAAGGTGTAAAGCTCCATAAAGACGAACGCATTCAGGCTCTCATCCAGCAAAGGGGGGCGATCGTACCTCCTGCAACATCGCCTCAAATCGTGGGCTATAGAGTACAGCTGGCGTTTGATTCCAACAAGAAGGTGATCGACGAAGCGCGGTTAAAATTCTTGAACAATTATCCGAAGATCGATACCTATGTGATATTCAATTCACCTCATTTTTTGCTAAAGGTTGGCGATTTCAGAACGAAAGAGGAGGCCGAAAAAGTAAGGGAAGCGGTTATGCGTGATCATCCGACCTCCTTCGTCATCAAGGAAAGTATCAATCTTCCGCGCGTTGATTGAGGCAGCCGAAAATAAGGCTAAGCCCGATCTTTCATTTGGAAAAGGGTACAAACTTTGTTCTCGGAAAAGGATATCGGAAATTTTTAAGGATGCACAAGTCGTCAAGAATTTTCCGATCAGGGTGCTTTGGCAGTGCACAACGCTTGATGAAAATGACGAAGAACCGGTAATTCAGGCAGTTTTTTCAGTCCCAAAGAGGCTCTTCAAAAAAGCACATGATCGCAACCTCATCAAAAGACGCATGCGCGAAAGCTTTAGACAAAACCGTCTCTCAATGGAACATATCTTACTGAACAAAAAAAAAAGAATGTATCTTTTTATCGTTTATCAGGAAAATAAAATACTCGATTTTGAGCTGATAGAGAAAAAAATACGCTCAGCGATCAACCAATTAATAAAGACCCAGGAATCATGAACTACATCAAGCAACTATTCGGCACGCTGCTTCTAAGTGCATTCGCCGCAACGAGTTCATTTGCTCAATCCAATGGATTTGAAGTCATAAAAACACTCGAATTGATGGATCAGATCTATGAACACCTCGAGTTGTACTTCGTGGATGAACCGCAGGCGGGTAAGCTGGCCAAAACCGGAATAGATGCCATGCTCAAGGAGCTCGATCCATATACAGTTTATTATCATGAATCGAACATTGAGGATTACCGCATGATGACTACTGGTCAATATGGTGGAATTGGTGCCCTGATCAGAAAGATCGGAGAATACACTGTGATCGCGGAACCGTATGAAGGCAACCCCGCTCAAAAGGCAGGACTTCTGGCAGGGGACAAGATCCTGAGTATCGACGGGCGATCCATGAAAGGATTGTCCAGTGATGAGGTTTCTTCTTCATTAAAAGGCCCGAAAGGCACCACCATCGAATTGGAGATCGAACGTGGAACTTCCGGCAAAAAGAAAATTGCAATCACACGGGATGAGATCAAACTACCGGATGTTCCCTATTCCGGATTACTGAACAGTACGACGGGTTACATTAAGCTCAGTAGCTTTACCACTACAGCAGCCTCAGAGGTAAAATCCGCATTCGTCAAATTAAAGGATCAGGGAATGAAAGAACTAGTACTCGATCTCCGCGGTAATCCGGGCGGATTGCTCATTGAGGCAGTTAAGATCGTGAACATGTTCGTAAAACAGGGGGAAACTGTGGTTACCACCAAAGGACGTGTGGAAGATGAAAACCGGGTCTACAAAACGCTTGAAGCGCCGGTCGATCTAACTATTCCAGTGGTTGTGCTTATCGATGAAGGTTCTGCCTCCGCCAGTGAGATCGTTGCGGGAAGTCTGCAAGACCTGGACCGTGGTGTCATCGTTGGGAACACATCATACGGAAAAGGCCTTGTTCAAAGAACATACGATCTGAAATATGGATCGAAGGTCAAGCTGACAATTGCAAAATACTACACGCCTTCCGGCAGATGTGTTCAGCGACTTGAATACTATGATGAAAAGACAGATGGTACGAAGCCCAAAGAGATCCCCGACTCACTCTTAAAAGTCTTTAAAACGGTGAATGGCAGGGATGTCATCGATGGTCGTGGGATTGAACCTGACCGAAAGGTCGAACTTCAGGAGATGAGTCGCCTGAATGCCATGTTGCTCACGAAGAACATTATTTTCGATTATGCGACCCGCTATTTTCAACAGCACAGCCAGATCGCGGAGGCCGGTAAGTTCCAGCTTTCCGACGAAGATTATGCCGATTTCAGGAAATTTGTCATGGAGCAAGAGTTCAGCTATACTACTGCTTCAGAAGAGATGCTAAAAAAAATGAAAGAGACGGCGGAGGAAGAAGGATTCTTCGAGGAAAGCAAGTCAGAATATGAAGCCCTCTTGTCAAAAGTAACTCCATCCAAGGAAAGGGATCTGATCAAATTTCAGGAGGAAATCCGTCAAATGCTGGAGAACGAGATCGTGTCTCGTTATTATTTCCAGAAAGGCCGCGCTGTCGATGCATTCCGCTACGACCCGGTTGTGAAGAAAGCACTCGACATTCTGACAAATACATCGGAGTACAACACTATTTTGAAAAAATAAGCGTTAGAATAGTCAAAACTTTTGCCTGATGGGCTACCGAAACCTTGGCAGCAAGGCACATTCTGTTATTCATTTTACCTGCATCTCCGGCATTGCGGTGGGTCTTCCACTCAACAAGGTCGTTTTGTCACTATCCCTGATGCTTGGGGTGTTGAACCTTTTCATCGAAGCTGATTTTCGTGCGTGGATAAAAAAGATCCTCGTCAACCGATTCTTTTTGATGATAGCAGGATTCTGGCTACTTCACGTTCTGGGACTGCTGTGGAGCTCAGAGCTCGATTTCGGGTTACGCGACATCCGAGTGAAGCTCCCTTTGCTCGTCATCCCGTTCCTGTTGACGATCAAGCCATTGAAGAAAGGTGAGGTCAAAACTGTCGTTGTGTTATTTTTAGTATCAACGCTGATTACTTCGCTCCTGAACTTTGTCTTCTATCAGGGCTGGATCGGCTCCATCGTTTATGATGATATCCGGGGAATGTCCTTGTTTGGATCTCACATCCGCTATGGTGTTATGGTCGGTTTTGCAGCTATCACAGCGTTATACCTTTTTATTTTTGGGGAAGATCGACTGAAATGGTTGTGGTTGCTTTGCTTGACCTGGTTCCTTTACTACACATGGTACAGCCAGGTGATTTCCGGATTCTTGGCACTGATCGCGGGTCTATCAGCACTTATTCTGCTTTACCTCTATAAAAAACGTCCCGTTTATGCTATGATCTTCGGTGCATCTCTTCTACTGTTCCCGCTCTCCATAATCCTTTGGATCTATAACGGGGAAACAGAAAAAGGGATTACCCCATCTGATCTTCATCAACTACCGAAATTTACAGTAGAAGGTAATCCATACGTTCACTATTTCGTCGACATCCGGGATTCGCGGGGGAACTACCTGTACATCAATTTCTGCGAGAACGAGATCGAAAGAGAATGGAACAAGTCCTCTGAACTTCCCTACTACGGTGAGGACTTGAAAGGACAAAAAGTTCGGTTCACACTCATCCGTTATATGACCTCCAAAGGTTTGCGCAAAGACGCAGCAGATTTCAAAAAACTCACTTCAGAGGACATCCGGAATATCGAGAATGGAATCGCCGAATTTGAAGACAGTCGCGGAGGGATCATGGCACGATTACACAGCATCCGCTATCAGCTCAGGTCAGAAGCCGACCCAAATGGACATTCCCTGTTGCAGCGACTTGAGTTCTGGGAAGCCGGCAGGCAAATCATCCGCGAGCATCTCCTATTGGGTGTTGGAACGGGTGATGTTCAACTGGCTTTTGACGAACAGTATAAAAAGAACAAGAGTCCGCTTTTCAAAGAGAACCGCCTTCGGGCACACAACACGTACCTGACGGTCTGGATCACGTTCGGTGTTCTTGGAATTCTTTTTTTCTTTGCGCTTGGTCTTTACAGCGGAGAAATGTTCTCGACACAAAATTATCTCGGCTTTGCGTTTATACTAGTAACCCTCAGTACTTTTCTGATTGAAGACAGCCTGGAAACCCAAGCAGGTGTAACCTTTTTCGCATTTTTCTGGGCATTATTCTCCAGTTCGGAATGGCCTAAGATCAACCCTTCTTGAAAATATTGCCCACCTCTTTACCGATCTTTTGAATGGCCTCGACGCCCTTAGAAAGCGTCGATGGATCGAAATCGTCATAGTTTGCATAGATGTTATCCAGACTATTCTGAGAAGGATAGATCGTTATCACATCGTTGATCGGGTAGGCTTTTTCTAGTTTTGCTCCAAAAGTTTCCACCGCCTGTGTATAGGAAACACCTCCACGGCGAGCCGAGCAGAAGACAATAAGATCTTCTTCCGATTTCTTTTCCAACAAGAGAAACAGGTCGTCTATTTCCTCGATCTCATGCAGTTTCGTATCCACAATCATTCGGTTGGCATCTGCTACTTTTTGCCACCTTTCGAACGTTTGCGCAGTAGCGTAAAGATCAACCTTTTTATTCAACTGCTTTCCAAGCCGAAGGATGCGTTCGGTCCACAAGGGGAAACTTGCCTCCAGCTCCGCCATTTTGGGGCATACAACGATCAGCCGCTGGTAAGAAACTGATGGCATTTCAAGTTGACAGAAGAAGATCGTCCGATCACACACATCCAGCAAGTGCTCCCGGTCATCACCAACGATCCGCTTCAGGATATTCATGTTTCGGCTATCGTTCAGAACAACGATATCTGCGACAATTTCCTTGGAGACCCTTGCTATTCCGGATGAAAGGTTATGATCGATCGTTGCGATGGTATTGAGCTTGGTTTCGTGTCCCGAAAAATGTTTTAAGATCTCCTCCAACGATTTTCTTGATTTACGGATCATCCGCTCTGCATCATCGTTGTTCGGGTAAACACTTACCACCGAGATTGGGTTGATGACCTTCGGATCAGAAATAAGCACAGCAAAATCGAGAAGCGACTCATTTCCCCGCAATTCATTCATGGAGACCAGCAGGTGTTTGTTGCGTAAGCGCGTTTCAACTCCATCATCCTCACCGTGCTCCGCCATTTGAATGAGCAACTTCTTGCCCGCATTTTCGGTGGCAAAAGATGCCGTTAAACAAGTGAAGAGGATCAGCAATACGGTGCCATTCACGATGTTGATGTCGAGTATTCCATCACCGTTCCCGTAACCCACCATGATGATCGCCAAGGTTGCTGCAGCATGAGATGAACTTAATCCAAAGATGATCTGTCTCTCGGCGCCGGTCATCTTGAAAACGATCTGTGTAATGAACGCAGCGAGCCATTTGCTGAAGATCGCAAAAGTTGTCAGAACAGCGGCTATGATTAGTGGCCAGGTTCCCTGAAAAAAAACCTTGTAGTCTACCACCATACCCACCGAGATGAGGAAGAACGGAATAAACAGCGCATTTCCAATAAACTCTACACGGTTCATCAAGACCGAATTGTGCGGGATGAGTCTGTTCAAAACCAATCCGGCGACGAAGGCACCGATGATGTGTTCAACTCCGGCGACTTCCGCGAGGAAGGCAGAAAAGAATACGATCGATAGAACGAAAATATACTGTGAGGTCTTCTCGCTGTCCAGTTTGCTGAAAAACCAACGTGCGATTTTCGGTATGATCAGGAACATGATCAATGAGAAAATGGTCAATGATGTAATTAGTCTAACCCAGAAAACACTGTCCAGATTTCCTTCGGCAGAACTTGAAATGACCGTAAGAATGATGAGTACAGCGGTATCTGTGAGGATCGTTCCTCCCACGGTTATGGCTACCGCTGAATGTTTGGTCAAACCATATTTACTCACAATCGGATAAGCAACGAGAGTGTGTGTGGCGAACATACTCGCTGTTAACCAGCTGGCTGTTGTATTCAACCCCAGACCATAATAACACAGCGGATAGCCGAGCAGTATGGGGACGAAAAAGGTGAGTGCACCAAAGGTGAGGCTTTTTTTAAGGTATTTACGAAAAGCGGTAAGATCTAGCTCGAGACCGGCGATGAACATGATGTACAGCAATCCGATGGTGGAAAAGAGCTCAATATTGAAGAAAAATCCCTGGTGCTGAGAGTCCAGTGCATTGCGTCCAATCAAACCAAATCCGTGCGGACCGATGATCACACCTGATATGATCAGTCCTATAATTGCCGGGATCCTGATCTTTCGCAACAAGATGGGAGAAAGGAGAATAATAAACAGTAAAACAGAGAATGCCAATACCGGATTTTTCAACGGTAAATGAAATTCCTCCATCAAATGCTGAAAAAAATACTCCATGGGCCTCGTGACGTGGAACCAAAGATAATTCTTTCCGTATAGTTTTAGTGAGAAGAAATGAAAATGCATCGACTGCTTATCCTTAATTTTGTCTGATACCATATCCAATGCGCTTCGAACTGTCCAAAGAATTCCTTGATGACCTGCGATCCCGTATCGCGGGGTTGGACGATCTTTGGATCAGAGAACACATTCACGAGCTTCACCCAGCCGATATAGCGGAAGTACTCGATAAGCTTTCCAACGATGAAGCGAAATATATCTACTTCCAGCTCGAAGAAGAGGTGCAGGCTGATGTGCTCATGGAACTCGAAGAAGAAGTGCGCGACCGATTCCTCGCCTCACTTTCCTCAAAAGAGATCGCTGATCAGCTGGAGAATCTTGACTCGGATGATGCTGCGGATATTCTCGGAGAGCTTTCGGACGATAAGATCCAGGAAGTCATCTCTCAGATGGAAGATGATGAAGCAGCAGAGGACATCGTCGACCTCCTGAACTACGATGAGGACACGGCCGGTGGTCTGATGCAAAAGGAATTTCTCAAGGCGCGACTCGACTGGCCGGTGAACCGCTGTCTTGTTGAATTGCGCCGGCAGGCTGAGGATGTGGAGCACGTGTACACCATCTATGTGGTTGACGAACTGAATAAACTGGTTGGGTTCCTCTCGCTAAAACGACTGCTTTTTGCAAGTCCAAAAACCAAGATCTTCGATCTGTATCAGGACAAGAACATGATCTCGGTGAAAACCACGGATTCTAGCGAGGAAGTTGCCAAAGTAATGGAGAAATACGACCTCGTTTCTGTTCCAGTTGTCGATTTTCAGAATAAGCTGGTAGGGCGTATTACGATTGATGACGTGGTGGATGTGATCAAGGAGGAGGCCGACAAAGACTTCCAGCTGGCAACCGGTATCTCAGAAAAACTGGAATCGAATGCTTCGATCTGGAAGATCTCCAAGGCCCGTTTGCCTTGGTTGCTGATCGGCATGCTTGGCGGAATACTGGGGGCGCAAGTTATCTCGAGTTTTGAAGGGGGCATTTCCGCTGTGCCGGCACTTGCTTTCTTCATACCGTTGATCACTGCGATGGGGGGTAATGTCGGTGTACAGTCCTCGGCGATCGTTGTGCAATCGTTGGCCAAGGGGAACGGAAATCTCGAAGGCATTGGAACAAAGCTCTTAAAAGAGGCGATGGTAGCCCTGTTCAATGGATTATTGCTCGCGGGCTGCATTTTCGGTATCGCCTATCTGTTTGAAAATGCAACGCTCGGATTTGTGGTAAGTGTTTCACTCTTCACGGTCATCGTTTTCGCTGCAGTGATGGGCACACTGATTCCTTTACTGCTTGATAAATACAACATCGACCCTGCACTGGCCACCGGTCCGTTCATCACCACGCTGAATGATGTGCTTGGGTTGTTCATCTATTTCACGATCGGGATGCTGCTTTATCATATCTGAGCAGGGAGCATGGACCGCTGCGCTGTGAGAACCGAGACAACTCTTCACGCTCACTCTCACACTGTAATAAGACTGCTGCGTGATATAAAGTTTTTAAGATTAGCACCACCTTCATGCTCTATGTTAATTACTTGAACAAGTCCGAAGCGTCGGAATGTATCAAGAGATGACAACTCTTCTAAAGACTTTGCGGACTTTGGCGCGACAACGCGATTTCCCTCCTTGGGGAGGGACAAAGGGAGGGGTTATAGGCAAGCAACTAAAAACCATCCTCCCCCTTAATCCCCCTCACGAGGGGGAAACCAATGTATTTTTCCTATCTTTCCTTCATGAAAGTGGTTTTCCTTGATTCTGTGCATCCGATACTTGCTGAGCGTTTGACCGCAAATGGGTATGCTTGTGCAGAGGCCTGGCTCTTAAGCAAAGAGGATTGTCTGCGCCAAGTGGCGGATGCAGAAGGGATCGTCATACGTTCCCGCTTTACCATGAACGAGGAATTTCTGCAGTTTGCACCAAAACTGAAATGGATCGCACGATCTGGAGCTGGAATGGAAAACATCGACGAACGCTACTGCAAAAAAAGGGGAATCCTTCTCTACAACGCTCCGGAAGGGAACCGAAATGCAGTAGGTGAACATGCTCTGGGAATGCTGCTTTCTCTGATGAACAAGCTACATCCTGCAGACCGTGAAGTGCGCAGCGGTAAATGGAACCGCGAAGGGAATCGTGGTGTTGAGCTGGATGGTAAAACAGTCGGGATCATCGGATACGGGAATAACGGAAGTGCTTTCGCAAAAAAATTGCGCGGTTTTGACGTCAAATTGATGGCCTACGACAAGTACAAAAAAGGCTTCGGTGATCATTTTGTGATGGAGTGCACGCTGAATGCCATCATGAAACAGGCTGATGTGATCTCCCTGCACATTCCGCAGAACAAAGAAACGATGTGGATGATCAATGATCAGTTCTTTCTAAAACTCCAAAAACCGATCTGGTTCCTGAACCTATCGCGCGGTAAGATCGTGGAAACAGCTGCTTTGGTTCGCGCCCTGAAATCGGGGAAAGTACTTGGCGCAGGTCTGGATGTCCTGGAGTATGAAAAGGGCAGCTTTGAATCGTTTTTTGAACAAGAACTTCCCGAAGATTTCAAGTACCTGCTGGAGTCAGACAAGGTCATTCTCACGCCGCATGTGGGTGGGTGGACGGAGGAAAGCTACTTTAAGTTAAGTGATGTTCTGGCGGATAAGATACTGGACAACGAGGAGTGATCGAATTCTTTTAATCGCACTATCTAGTGTCTAAAATGCCTAAAATCCTTACTGTTTAATCAATTGGAACGACTCTCTCAGTCCATCTTTCAACTCAACGATAACAACGTAATATCCTGCGGTTAAACCAGTCAGTGAGATATTGTTAGATGAATCATTAATCACAGTGTTCAAAACATGTCCGAAAACATCAGTGACAGATACTTTTGACCAATCTGAAGTACTTATAAAAATCTCCTCATTCGCAGGATTGGGATACAGTTTCAACTCTTTAAGCTGAACCATTGGCAAATCTGCTGTTGAACAAAAATTTTCTTTTCCATCTGTAAAAGTTGCACCGGTGTTATCCGGATCCAACCATACTGACAAATTCGCGCTAGAGGATGGTCCTGAACTCGAAATTTTACCAAAACAATCGGTCTGGTTGATCGAACAAGGTGAAGGAAAGGAAAAAGACCCTATAGCTATCACTCTTTTGTCCTGATCAAATAAAGGACAGCCTGATGAGCCCGGCTCAAGCATTCCAAATCCATTACCTGTTTCGAGCCATTGCACACACCAAAAGAAATTATTCGAATTGGTGATCTGGTTGATGGTTGCGATCTTCTTTGGGCCACCATCCGGATGATGAATGGCAACTCCGGATGATGGTGTAGCCGTGCTTTTGCTCCATCCGGAAAGATACGAATTGAAACTGCCAGGGGGCTTTTCGTTTAACTCAATCAGAATAATATCGGTTCCCTGAAGTTCGGGCATCCCCATTCCGTTATCAATAAATCCATCCTGAGACGATCCTCTCACCATGCCTCCTGTAAGCGTATTGGAAGGAAGAGGCAGAGAATTTTGATTACCCGTTCCGGGTTGACATGAATTTTTTTCATAATTCCAGTACCAAACCCAGCCGGAGATATCATCCCCTGCACCAACAAAACCACAATGACTGGCACTCAACAGATAAGGACTACAATCTTGTGTGACATTGTTCACCATTACAGCGGTGCATGTTCCCGTTGACATACCCTCCGGGTAGGTGTACATCACAACCGATCTACGCTGTGCCGACCAAGATTGACCTTCTGGACACGTCACATCTACCTGACAATCCAAAACTTTCTCCTCTTGGAGAACCTCCTCGGCCAGTGATAATGCTTTGTAGAAGAAAACGGCTTGTTTAATTTTTACCAATGCCTGTCCAATGGTATTTTTTGGTTCGTAATATTCAAGAACAAGGGTCTCTCCAGGTATCATCTCAAGTGCTTTGAAGCCATCATTTTGACTTGTGAATGCACCCAATACTTTTTGACCTTGAGGATCAAACACATGAAGTGAACCTTTTTCCGGTATTTTAACACCTTCTTCGAAATATAAACCGATCGCTTTGGCATGTTTCATATGAATAATTAACCTACAGATCTTGTCTCCATTTGGCAAAAATGTCCAGCTACCCTCATCGTAAAGGGATAATTCAGCGGAGATGTTTATGCCAACTCGATTCGGCACTCCCGGTATTGATTTTTTTTGATCTTCTTCTATTAGATCCTCAACGGATGGAGAATTGAGTTCAATGTTTCTATCATCTGCAATAACGTTGATAGTGAAATTATCCCGTAAAGTAGCGGGTAAGGAGCCATCACCGATTTGAGTTCGACCGGAAAAAACGATAATTATAAAAAGTGCTGAAGAAAAGGCAATATTTTTCATAGGTAAAATTTGAGAGAAAACTACAAATTTTAGATTAGCGAACAAAATCCTTCGACCAATTTCAGGCTGACTGAAAAAAAGCCATTATTCTGAGTCATATCCAACAAATTCCATAAATACATACCACAGCGTAATTCACAACTCCTTCACAACAAGTTCACGCTAGTTGCTCTTGTCGAGCATAAAGCGGAAACCTATAAAAAGATCCAAGCGCTTTCCTGCCGACGGAGTAGGTCCAGTGTTCCTGATCCAGCTATAATGTCCACAGGCGTAAACTCCCCATTTCGACTGTAGCTCCAATTTTACATTCCCGAATCCCGGGTCAGGATAATAGGCATCTGGCTGGTATGCATCATCTACACTGATGGGACGTGCATAGGTGAACCCATAACCACCGGACAATTCTGCCAAAAGAAAATCGGAGAGCAGCGCATTGATCATGACGTGTGGACCGGCCGTCAGGTACCAGCCCTGTGGATTCAGCGTAAATTGTCCATTCAAAGAGTCGAGAGTATACCTCCCCGCATAAAGATAATCCGTGTGTGAAACACCGATGGAATACTGTATCCTTCCATTGGGTCTATTCACATTCAAATCAAGATCGATCTGGGCAAGCAAACTCCCTAAATAAGTGGTTTCCTCCACGTAGATATCTTTATCCCCGTTCACGACAGATCTGAGCAAACTCACAAGATCGCCTATCCCCTTGTTATTGAAGTTCAGCCGTATTCCACCTCTGTCAGTATCGATACTCTTATAGTTGAAATCGAAAGACAATGCATTGACCCTGTGTCTTTCAGGATATGGGGCCACCTTGTTTCGCAGCATACTGAACGTCGGATTGAAACCCAAATAAGATTCATTCGCTCCATAACGTTCACCCAAATAAGTGAATTCCTCAATGCTTGTTTGTGATCTTGCTTCCACGCTCAACAATAGCGCAATGAGCAGGAGTTTTCGCATGGTCAGTGTTTTAAGATTGAAATACCAATTCCGGCCGATAAATTCCATCCCTGATAAGGCCTGTA
>JBKCAB010000792.1:0-2636 GCA_046307935.1 Bacteroidota bacterium
AAAATCGTGTGATCACCTTTAGCGATATCTTCTTTGAATTCGACAGTGACAAGATCAAAGAGAATTCGGCTGCAGACCTGGATATTGCCCTTGGGCTATTACAGGAGCTCCCGGAACTGACGATTGAGATAAGCGGCCATACCAGCAGCGAGGGCAACGAGGGGCACAACATGACCCTGTCCCAAAAAAGAGCCGATGCGGTTAAGAATTGGCTTGTTTCCAAAGGGATCAGTGCAGACCGTATGACAACCATCGGAATGGGTTCTACTGAGAATATTGCTGAAAATGATACAGAGGAAAACAGAGAAAAGAATAGAAGGATCGAGTTTTCGATAACAAAAAGCATTGAAAAAAAATAAGCGGATACCGAAAAGCTAGAATAGAGTAGGTGATTTTAAAATAATAAAAGCGTTATGGCAGATATTACGTTTACAGGAAACAAAAAACTGAAGTCGATCAACAGAGAGTGGTGCACGAAGTTCCCTTACCTTTATTTGGGATTCTTTGACGCTGATGGTAAAGGTCAAGGTGACTGGAGTGTAAATCATTCAACAGTTCGTGCGAAGAAAGATGCCTCTGAACTGGCAACAACGGGAAACATGAATGTTGGTACTTTTGAAACTCGCTACAAAAATGCTTTTGGTTCCCCCATTGAGATTAAGTATGTAAAAAACGGAAGGAATTATCGTTCGCTTGACGAACATAATAATCTGACCCTAGCTGCACTGAATCGTTGGGCTGCAGAAAATGGAGCAAGTAATGTTTTGGAAACGCATCCGGAATGGTTTTAAAATTGAGTTTTAGACTCAAAAATCAAATAAGGTCGGCAGTTTCTCTCCGGCCTTTTTTGTTTGTTGACCGCTTAGTAAAGGGTGGTAAATTGTTTTGCCCCGTTGAACGTTAGGCATCTTCTCACTATTTTTAGCACAAAGAATTAGTAGCATGGGATTTTGGAGCAGCTTCTGGCGGGAAACCGGAAAAAATACCGGGAAATGGGCCAGCAATAAGATTTTTGGCCGTGGATGGAGTACTCCTTATTCGCACGATGTAACTGTAACACGGGATACATCGTCTGGATCTTCAGGTAATAACACGGGTGAGCGGAATGTCAGTTCATTACAAGATATATCAGCATTTGATTCCGAAGAAGCAGCGAGAACTAATCGCATACTTGACGAAGATTTCTCCGATGATCCCATGGCTTTGTTCAATCAGGTCAGTGATTTTGTTGCACAATTGAATACCCGCACGATTGGTATACAAAGCTCAAGTAAAAGATCAGCATTGCTTACGAAGGCGAAGCATGGGATCTTACTGATGGAAATGAAAGGGATGCACGAGGCCGCAGCCGAATTCAGAGGACAACTGAGGCAATACAGGTTCAAACAGTTCGGGAGGTACGTTCTTGCACTTGTTTTTCTCGGTGCCCTGATCCTTGGCTTAATGGTCATTGCGAATAGTTAATTCGAATCGTTGCTTCAGTTTCGACACAACTCCTTTAGAATTAAGGCCTGCAGTTCATTACTGTTTAACATCGTTGGCTGCTTTAGTCAACAAAAATCTTCGGTTTTCACTTATTTTGGAACACAAACGATACATTTGTTATATTCGACAAAACTTCTCTATGAAAACTACAATCTGTTTGTTAGGCCTGCTTTGGCTTTCGGCCTGCTCTTCCAAACCGGAAGAGATCAATGTCTCCGAACTGGAAACGCCCTGTGAACATTTGGAAGCGGTGGAGCAGATCATGGATGCCGTGATTGAAACTAAGGATGGAAAAGAGAAGTTGGAACTGTCTGACGATTCCCGTAAAAGGCTGCAATTGTTAGAGAACAAGATCAATGAAATTGAAAAGTCGGCCAAGGACAAAAATTTTAATAGAGCGGACGCTGAGGCTTGCCCGAACTTCAAAGCGGTGAAAGATAAAGCGGCCAAGGCAGGCAATTTTTAGGCTTTCGGTTCAATTTATCGATATTGGCGAAGGCATGGTCAGAAGAATTGATCTTGCCTCAGAGGCGGTTAACGGTGTTTTTCTTTAATCAATTGGATCATCTCGTATATTTTCTTGCCCACCATTAAGAATTGTACGATCTTTTTTGATGCTTCCTCCTTCTAAATTGTTTCCTGCACCAGGTCAACATTTCCATGTTAAAGAATGCGTAAAAAATCAACAGGGTTCTCTTTTACCCTGTTATATTTCTTTTCCCTTTGCGTTCTTAGCATATACTTAAGATACTCTGTATGGTTCAACACTACATTTTATTCACCAAAAACCAGTACAATGAAAAAAGTGATCCTGTTTGCAGTACTGACAGTGTTCGGACTGCACGCCATTGCGCGAGAGAAAAAAGAATGGATTTACACGGATGGTGTTCTCCAGCATGTTTTTGCCATTGAATCATCCGCTAAATCTACAGAGCTGCTGAGGCTTTACGATGACGGTACCTTTGAGCACTTGAAGTACACCCAAAAATCGAGTGGCAAGTAAGAGGTACAGCGTAACCTGGGGACTTTTGAAATTCGGAAAATGAAGATCCATTTCAATACACCGAAGGAAAAGGATTTTTCAGGCAAGTTCCGCTACGGTTCTTTCTTCTTCAACGGGAAACTTTATACGAATCTGCTCGATATGAAGA
>JBKCAB010000793.1:0-4007 GCA_046307935.1 Bacteroidota bacterium
GCATCAAGCTCCTCCATAGAAAGTTTTCCATTGTTAAGCTTGATCAAAAGCGCTCTGACCTTTTCGATTTTTTCGATAAAAACCTTCGTATTCGCCATACCGGGAGTATTTTTCAACATTTAAAGTAAGTTGCTAACGGCCGTTATCAGGGAAGTTCTTAAATAACGATTTTAGCCGAGTAAAATTAAAAAGAAGAGCGAATCACGAATAGTGTGTTTCGTAAATTTCTCTTCGCTCAGTTGTTAATAACCAAACTACTTTCAGCTACTATGTTCTATGAGCAATTGCCTAGTGAGGGCCGACAACATGGATGGATCGAGGTGATCTGTGGATCAATGTTCTCCGGTAAGACAGAAGAGCTTATCCGTCGTTTAAAAAGGGCTGCATTCGCGAACCAACGATTGATCCTGTTCAAACCTGTGATCGATGACCGCTACCATGAAGAAAATGTGGTAAGTCATCAGGGATCCTCATTGAAAGCCATTCCTGTTAATGATTCCCGCGAGATCATGAAGCTATGGAAGAACGAACGTGTTGTTGCGATCGATGAAGCACAATTCTTCGATTTTGAGATCGTCGGCGTATGCAACCAGCTGGCCGAAAAAGGAGTTCGTGTGATCATTGCAGGTCTGGATATGGACTATCTGGGAGCACCTTTTGGTCCAATGCCGCATTTACTTTCGATCGCAGAATATGTGACTAAAGTGCATGCCATCTGCGTTTCTTGTGGTAACTTAGCTCAGTTTTCGCACCGCACGGCGGAAGAAAAGGGTCAGGTACTGGTAGGAGCAGTCGAAAAATACAAACCTCTTTGCCGCGCGTGCTACAATAAAATAGCACATTGAATCGTGAGTATTCATTTCAGGAATTATCCTTTCTGCTGAAAGGAACCAGCTACGGAGCCATCCCGGAGATCCGTTTTTCAAATGTTGCTTATGATACGCGAAATATAATTGACGGCTCCCGATCGGTGTTCTTCGCACTCACGGGGTCCTTTCGTGACGGACATGCATTCCTGAGCGAAGCCTATTCAAAAGGTGTAAGGTGTTTTGTGATTTCCGGTCCGATCGATCCGAAGAACTTTCCGGATGCAGGGTTCATACAGGTGAGCAATACGATCGATTCATTGCAATTGTTGGCCAAAGAGCACCGTAAGAAATTCAACTATCCGGTTATTGCCATCACGGGAAGTGCCGGAAAAACGACCGTGAAAGAATGGTTGTACCACCTGATCGGGTCGGATCTAAGGGTTATACGAAGTCCGAAAAGTTACAATTCTCAATTGGGTGTGGCGCTTTCACTTCTTCAACTCAGCGATCAATGCGATCTTGCCATTATCGAAGCCGGCATTTCGAATCCGGGCGAAATGGAGAGACTAAGTGACATGATTCGGCCTACACATGGTATCATGACCTCATTCGGCAGGGCGCACGCAGAGAATTTCCGGACGATAGACGATCACCTCTCGGAAAAGCTTAGCTTATTTCGTGATGTGCGCTCGACATGGTACCCTTCGACTATGCAGCTGGATTCAAGGAATAACAAGGCCATTAACGGTATCCCACTCCAGTCGTCCGCCTACCAAAAGGACTTAAAACAGGTTCCTTTCCAGGATAGTGCAAGCCTGACCAATGCCTTGCTTGCGATCGGTGTAGCACGATCGCTGTTAGGAAAAGACAAGGACCTTTCTGATCGGATAGCAAGTTTGCCTAGGCTCGCACTTCGTTTGGAAACTTTTGAAGGGAAAGGAGGAAATACGGTGATCAATGATACCTATAACCTCGACATAGACGCTTTGTCGCATTCCCTGGAGTACCAGCTTAGGGTTGCCGATGGGAGAAAGAGAGTAGTTATCGTTGGTTTGGATGAGGAAAATCTCCACAGGAAGAGCGAAGTCGTGAAAATAATTGATTCGTTCAAGCCGGATAAGACCCTGTTCGTTAGCCCGACAGAAGAAATACACGAAACGCTAACAGATGCTGTGATCCTCATCAAAGGAACTCGTAAAGCAGACATGCAGCGTTTCGCACGCAACCTGAGGCTAAGAAAGCACACGACATACGTCGAGATCAATCTGAGTTCCGTGCGCAATAACCTTCAAGTATTCCGTAAACAGCTGGAACCTGAAACAAAACTGTTGGCCATGGTCAAGGCTCAGTCCTATGGATCCGGAATCGAAAAAATAGCCTCCTTCCTTGAACTACAGGGCATCGATTACCTTGGGGTGGCTTATACGGATGAAGGGATCGAATTAAGAAAGCACGGGATCAAGATTCCGATCTTGGTCATGAATACCGAAGCAGAAGGATTTGAAGATTGCATCCATTATGATCTTGAACCCGCCATCTTCACGATCCATCAGCTGGACAAATTTATTTCGGAGCTCATCCTGCAGGGCAAGACCTCCTATCCGATCCATCTGAAGCTGGATACCGGTATGCGTCGACTGGGCTTCGATCTCAAAGAATTACCTCGTGTTTGCGAGCTGATCAATGCCCAGCCGGAAGTCAGGGTAAAGGGCGTTTATTCCCACCTCGCAGATGCTGATAACCGACGCGATAAACGTTTTACAGAACATCAGCTTACCCATTTCATACACGCTTGTGACCTGATTCGTCAACGACTTAACTATGGATTTATTCGCCATATTTTGAACTCTGAGGGAACCGCAAATTTTCCGCATGCTCAGTTCGAAATGGTTCGACTTGGCATCTGCATGTATGGGATCAGCTCCAATCCTGCCGTTAAACGCAAACTTCAACCGGTGTTGAAATGGTTTAGCGCAGTATCCCAAGTAAAAACATTGAAAAGGGGAGACAGTGTTGGTTATGGACGTTCATTCATTGCTGACAGAGAAATGCAAATCGCGGTTATTCCGGTCGGATATGCCGATGGTTTTAGAAGAACATTGAGTAACGGCAAAGGAAGTGTTTTCATAGGCCAACATGAATGCCCTACAGTCGGGAAAGTTTGTATGGACATGATCATGGTGGATGTCAGCGGGAAGACCGTCCGGGAGGGCGATGCTGTTGAGATCATCGGTGCGCACCGAACGATCGAGGACTTTGCCCGATCAATGGATACGATTGTCTATGAAGTAATGACCAGTATTTCTCGCAGGGTCCACAGGATCTATATGGAGGAGTGATCTATATGTAAAAGTCGTACATCCAAACTTGATTTACAGGCCTGAATTTACGGCCAAAACTGCCCCTTTATCTGTTTTTAAGGATCCAAATAGGTAGTTCTACGTAGCTGACCCCTCGCGTTTCCATCCAATTCAATTAGTATTGAAAAGAATTCATTGGCAGTTCGTGCAAACTGTGGAATCTTTGTCTTGTGAAACTGAAAGAACAAAACTGAAAAACGAATTAAAAATTAAAAAGATGAAAACAAAAAACACATTCGCCAAGATCCTTGCACTGAGTGCAGCAGTATTTATGATCAGCACGTCAAGCTTCGCTCAGGAGCCCGATAAGCTTCCAATCTCTGTTGTCGTAGAAGTGATCGATCCTTCTTGCAGCTATTCTGCAGACGGTCAGATCAACCTGAATATTTCAGGTGGCTTCCCTCCGTACTATGTAAACGGACAGTTGATCAGCGGAACTACTTTTTCGATCGGTGCGATCAACAACGGTGACTTCGAGTTCTACATCTCGGATGATTATCTGACTAACGCAACTGTTACAGCGAGCGTAACTCCTCCGCAGCCCTTGCAGATCACCGCTACGGTAGGTAACGCAACAAGCTTCGGTGGAAATGACGGTTTCGTGGACCTCACTGTAACCAACCAGACAGAACTCTCTTACTTCTGGTCTGCACCAGGAATGCCGGATGTCACCATCATGGATCCAAATACAGAAGATCAGAGCGGATTGGCAGCGGGAATCTACGCGGTGACCATCACAGAACCGAACGGCTGCGAAACGTACAAAAGATACATCATCGGACAGCCAGACGGAAGCATAGACCCATCAGTTCCTTCCTTTGTCCCTAATATGGACTCT
>JBKCAB010000794.1:0-1558 GCA_046307935.1 Bacteroidota bacterium
TAGTGGATCATCACCTCTTCTTCTCGCCTGTTCTTTATCATAAAATGCGCCATCGTAGCGTCCTTGATCGCCTGAGCAAGCAGCATATTCATGCCTCCGCTATGCATTTCGCCGTCCAAAAAAACACGATATTGAGACAAAGTTGTATCGACCTTAAAATCGAGAGGCACCATGTATGATTTCTCTACTGCAGACAATGAATCAAGTGCAGATCTGCCTTTTTTGTAGAGTAACGATGCATATCTTCTGGGGATATTGGCCGCAACACAGAACAATCCATTGTTCTTGGCAAATTGGATCAAAGGCTGGTAATCCGTCTCGTGATTCGGCCAAAGCCGCATAGTGTCCTTAAACGTTTTGTCATCAAACTTTCCAACCAAGTAATCTGCCAACAACATTTGCTGATCCTGCTCAAGTTGTTCGAAGCTCATTTTAAGCTTTTTACCATGTACTGCATGGAGATCCTCCGTTAACTCGTATTGCAACCAGTGTGTGATCGGATTGTCATGATACTCACCAAATAAAATATACTCATTTTCCAGTGCTGCTCTCTTCAATTTCTTGTAAGAAACTTTCTTGCCTTTAGCGCTGTAGATCACATACGCCCTGTCATTCTGAGCTAAAGAAATTGATATCGAACAAAAGGTCCATAGTATCAGTGCCGCCGACTTTATTCGCATTGTGCTCGTTTTGGTTGATTGCAATAATATGAAAACTTGGGATATAAGTCCTAAATTTGCGACATCATGTTGGAAAAGCTGCGACTGCCGGTTCACGTTACACGCCTGCTCCTGCGATTGGGTATCGTACTTTTCCTCCTTTCGGTTATACGTTTGCTTTTCTTTTATTTCAACAGGACCAGTTTTCAAAATGCCGGACCAGGAGACCTGTTTGTTGGATTTTGGTTCGATGTAATCACCGTTTCGCTGTTCTTTTTTCCTTATGTAATCTTGAGTCTTTTTCCGGGCAAGAACAAAGTAGCTTATTGGAGAGACAAAATAGCCGGAACTTATTACCATATTACCGCCACACTGATCTATGCGCTTAACTTGATGGACATAGAGTACTTCAAATACACCGCAAAGCGGTCAACCTTCGATCTTTTTACCATACTCGGAGCCGGAAGTGACCTCAAGCAGCTCATTTTTTCTTTCATTACTGATTTCTGGGTTCTCATTTTGATCTTTTTGGTAATTCTCATTGCACATTTTCAGCTGCATCATTTCACACTCAGAAAGAAAAGTAGGGAAATCGAGTCCTTGAACTGGAGGACAGTATTGCTTTCGTACGTCATTCTAGTTCCAGGATTTGTTGTTATCGGCAGAGGAGGATTTCAGCTAAAGCCTGTTGGAATAATTGAAGCCGCACAATATGCGAAACCGGAAAACTCTGCGTTGATCCTGAATACCGGTTTCACAATGTTGAAATCATATGGAAAAGAACGAATAGAATTGAAACACTATTTTTCGGAAGCAGAAGAGCAGCGTATTTTCGATCCGATCCAAACAAGTACGCCTCAAAATATTCTCCCGAACGGCACAAATCTGGTCGTCATCAT
>JBKCAB010000795.1:0-5678 GCA_046307935.1 Bacteroidota bacterium
AAATTAAGCTCGGCCTCAGAGCTCATTTTGCCCTTCCGAATAGATCGATAAAGTACTTTAAGACGGTCATTGATGAACTTCTTGATGAAGAAATAAAAGACGCCAAAGGAAATCAAACCTGTTGCAATAGGTAATCCTATCATCACCCAACCCGGGAAATTGAGCACCTGATAGTCAAGTATAAAAGTAATAAAAAAGGTAATGCTCATAATGATGGCACTACCTCCTATTAAAAGATGTATGGGTTTGATCTGCTTCAATTTTCCTGGAACGTATATCCGACGCCTTTGATAGTGCGAATATAGTCATCTCCTAGCTTTTCCCGTAATTTTCGGATATGGACATCTATTGTTCGTTCACCCACGATCGTTTCATTTCCCCAAATGATGCTCAGTATCTGTTCACGGCTGTAAACTTTACCTGGTCTGCTGGCCAATAATTCAAGCAGCTCAAACTCCTTTTTGGGCAGAAGAATCTTTTTTTCGTTGAGCTCAACAATGAACTTTTCACGATCAATTCGGATTCTTGTACTTTCATCCGGGTTACGGTTGATCGAACCATTCAGGTCAAGTCTACGCAGCAGGGATTCAACTTTACTTATGAGAAGTCGTGGACGGATCGGTTTTGATATATAATCATCTGCACCAGCTTCGAATCCAGCGATCTGTGAATAATCTTCTGACCGTGAAGTGAGGAATGCGATGATAGGCTGAACGATGTTGAGGTCTTTACGGATAACTTGACAGGTTTCAATTCCGTCCATTTTAGGCATCATGATATCCAACAGGATCAGCGAGGGATTAAGCTGCTGAACCTTGCGGACGGCTTCTTCTCCGTTTTGTGCCGTAAAAACCCTGTAACCTTCCTTCTTTAAATTGTAGGAAAGGAACTCCAGAATGTCCGGTTCATCGTCAACGAGTAAAATGGTATGTCCTTTTGAAGTCTCCATCGATAGTAAAAAAAGGGCTATCCGAATCCGGATAGCCCCAGTGTGATTATTGTTATTTCTGAACGATCATTCTGCGGTTGATGCTACCTTTTCCTGTGTTCACTAGGATGGTGTAGATTCCGACAGGAAGTCCGTTGGCTTCAATGTTCATTTGGTTCATTCCATTCTTGATCTCGAAAGCGAAATGATGAAAAGTTTGCCCCATTGCATTTATGATCAGTACATCAGCCGTTTCACTCATATTTCCTTCGAAAGAAAGAACAGCATCCGTTGTTGTTGGATTCGGATAAAGCTTAACGTCAGTTACAGTTCCCAGCTCCTCAAGGCTAACAGCAATGATCACTTCAAATGTTTCAGTGTCTGTGCAGCCTCCGTTGATCGCCGTTAGTGTTACTGTGTACGCCCCGTTTGCAGCATATGCATGAGTTGGTGCAGGTGCTGAAGAGTTCGTGAAGTCTCCGAAATCCCAAGAGTAAGAGGTTGCATCGGAAGAAGTATTGCTGAATGTTACTACGTTTCCGTTTGTAGTGAATGATCCTGCAGCTGTTGGCGTTGTGTTGAAATCGATCGTGATCGGTGCGGAAGTACCAACTCCGTCACATGCATCAGCGTTTGTAGTTAGTACTGTCACAGTTGCATCTGCAGTAACAGTGATCGATTGTGTAGTTTCACCTGAGGACCAAGTGTAAGAGTCAGCCGGGGAAGATGTAAGTGTTACTGTCTCGCCTGAACATGCAGTAGTTGCTGACGCAGTTATTGTTGGCACTGGTGCGTTGCTCACGTCAACAGTAATGTTTGCTGAGGTTGATGAACATCCGTTACCGTCAGTAACTGTTACGTTGTAAACTCCCGTTGATGAAACCGTGATCGCCTGAGTTGTAGCCGCTGTTGACCAAACGTTTCCGCTGCCGGCACTTGATGTCAACACGACCGAACCACCCGTACAAAAAGATGTCGGACCATCAGCAGTGATCGCAGGAGTGCTCGGCACAGCATTTACTGTAACAGTGATCTCTGTGCGTGGACTTTCATCTCCTGCGGCATTGTACTCAGATACGAAGAAATTGTACGTTCCCGGTGCAACCGTCGATGGAATCGGTGCTGTAGTTGTACCAACACCTCCTGCAGACTGCGTGTACCAGTATAGCGAATTTCCTGCTGACGGGCTTGCACTGAGCGCTATGGCTGCATCTCCTTGGCAGTATTCAATTGTGGCATCGGCAACAGCCGGAGCAGAAAGGTTGAAGAACTTAGGATGTGTAAAATTTGCTCCTGAAGCTGCAACTGATCCATTGTTCAAACGAGCATCCGGTGTTGTTCCGAGCGGAGTAAAAATATCAACCCAATCTACCTGTGGAAGTGTTGAGGTAGAGTCATTGCCGTCAGCATTGAAGAATGAACCGTAGAATGCTGCATTCGAAGGCAATGAAGTATTCGCATTGAAGACAGTGTTCGTATTGTTCGATGACCATGCCGGTGTTGCAAAGTTGGTAAGTATGTTGGAGGCGAAAACCAGTTCGTCATTATTGACATTGGTCACAACAGCATCTCCTTCAATAGACAGACCTTTTTCCCAACCTGTTATCAGAGAGTTGAAGACGGACGTCGCTGTATTTCTTCTCAGACGGAATGCTTTTTCAAATTTCTCACCCACAGGCAATACAACCGAACCATTTCCTTTTGCTCCGACGATCGTAATATTGGAGAAGATAGGCATCGTTTTTGGCTGAGCCGCAGAACCAGTAGCGTCATTGTCTGATTCGAAAGCATTTGAGTCACCTGGTGCATCAGAAAGTGCCTTATCACGGATGATCAGACCGAACTGAACTTTCCCACGATATCCGAAATCTGTGTCGAAGTCATCATCCAAGCCGCGATAAGCGATCAAGTGCTTGCAGTTCACAGTACCACCGAACCACTCGAAAGAGTCATCACCTGAGAAAGAAACCTGAACGAAATCTACTTCTGTCTCAGAACCTACTGAACCGAAAGTGATACCGTTGATCTCCTTGTTTGGTTCAAGTGCGATACCTGCGAATTCAACGCGTACATACCGCAGTGTACCTGAGTCGTCATTATCGAAGTTTCCTCCGAACTGTGTATCTGTCGTTGGCGCAATGCCTTCGATATTTGCAACACCTCCCGGCTGATTGTTGCGCGCAAGTCCGAGGATCACGAGTCCTCCCCAGTCACCTTCGCCACGGTTGCCAACTGCTTGATTTGAAGTAAAAACAATAGGCTGAGTAGCTGTCCCGATCGCATTGATCTTAGCCCCTCGTGTGATGATGAGTGTTCCCTGACTAGCAAAATCACCACGGATGATCGTTCCAGGTTGGATTGTCAATGTGGCGTTATTCTTTACATACACTTTGTTCTGAAGAAGAACGATGCCACTCCAGGTTGTATTGGTTGTGATGTCTGATGATACAGTAACTGTTGTTGCTCCATAAGGAGTATTCTCAGGGTCAAAGTTAGACCATCCAGACGTCCAGTCTGTTGCCGATGTTCCATCCGTTACAGGAAATGCTCCTTTGTAGTTCACAACATCCCAGAAAGCCTGCTGTGCGTTGGCTGCTGAAAACAGTCCTAGTACAGCCAACATGGTGTAAATTTTCTTCATTGTTTTCTTTTTAAGTTTTTTCGGTACAAAGGAACAATTGCAATTCTGCAAAGGAGTTATTAGACGTTTATGCTTAGTTTATCTTTCCGTTAACCGGATAATACAATTCCTTAACATTGATTTTATATCCAAAGAAAAAGGGAAGACAATGAAGCCTTCCCTCTCATGCTCGTTGACATGGTATTTCTATTTTTTTGGAGTATTTTTTGAGCGGTCCACTCCGAAGTTGTATTTCAACGAAAGTGCGACTGTTTGACCAAACTGAACTTCCTGCCAAACATTGTCCGGACCATTGTTGAAGAAATTATCCGTGTCCGGATTGTCTGTCACTGTTGGATCTGGATTCTTTTCATTATCAAACTTTCTGTTTCCGTTCAGATCCTGGAAGAAGACCAGCTTTTGTGCGAGCAGATCGCGCACATTCAGTTTCAGCTCCCAGGTTTCGTTAAAGGTTTTAGAGAACTGCAGATCAACCATATGTCTTCCGTTTTCCCAAACGCTCGGTTCTTGTACATTTCCAACGATAAAGATGCGCTGACCAACAACGTTATAGCTGGCACTGATAGACCAATCATTTTTTGGATGTTCGTAGAATAGCCCTCCGTTCACGATGTAAGGCGACTGACCCTGTAATGGACGTTCACCCCCTGATCCTGCGATTTCACTTAAGTCGACTTTCGAACGGATCAGTGAGAGATTCGTGTAAAACGTTAAGTTATCCCAAAGCACATGTTCTGCATCTCCTTTTGAAATGAAGCCTAGCTTCAGACGGTATTCCAATTCTCCTCCGATGTTTCGTGCTTTTGGCACATTGGTGTAATACAGCTCCGGCGCACCTGAAGTCCCTGTTCGGTTGATCAATTCAATTGGATCGAAGAATTCTTTGTAGAATCCGGAGACACTCAGTATTTGACCTTCGCCCGGGAAATATTCAAAACGCAGGTCGTAGTTGTTGATCGTCGCTCTGCGGAGCTCAGGGTTACCGGAAAGGATGTTGTCCTGAACGAAGTTGTAGAAGGCAAACGGAGCTAATTCACGGAACTCAGGCCTCGATACAGTGCGGTAGTACGAAGCTCTAAGGTTGATCCGTTTGGAGAGTGAATACACCAAGTTCACAGAGGGAAGGATATCGATATTGGTCGTGTCGATGTTCTGTTCTTCGTTCGATCCATCCTCAATGTAGAAGAAATGCTGCGCATACGATTCCAGCCTAGCACCCCCGATAATCCTCAATTTTTTGAATACTGTTGCGTCTGCCATCACAAAACCGGCATTCAGGAAGGAGCTTGCCTGATAGCTGTCATCAACACGTGAAACTTCATCCAACTTGAATCCACCTTGACCGTCGTCCAACAACCCGAGATTCTCTGTTGCAAAGAGTTCATCCTCAGGAAGAAGAAGCAACTGACTGTTGAATGAACTACCGTTCGGTTTGTACTGTGAGAATCCAAAATTCCTCGCGGCAAACTCGCGCGTTCTGTATTGGTGCATTCCACCGAACTTGATCTCTACTTTGTTGCTGTCTTTAACAAAAGGTATGGAATAGTCGTATTTAGCGCTTGCGATCTTCTCGTTGGATTCCGACCAGAACATATTTCCCGCTGCAGTTGGAATCGAACCATTCGACTGAACGACCGCTGCATATTGTTGTGTCGTATCATCCTCCTCGAGTGAATATTTTCTGTAAACAACCCTTCTCAGATTCGGAACATCACGCGATACATCGCTGAATCCAAGGTTCCAATTCAGTTTACCCTTGGTCAACTCATGGTTACCGATCAGCTGAGTGGTGATCAGTTTGTTCTCCGTATACCAAATGTTGGTAGATCTTTCCCACTGGTGCGGATCGTTATCGAGTTCGCGCACACCACGACGGATGTTGACCTTGTCGTCTGTGTTTACCGACCCCATTGTTTTTAGCGTGAGTTTATTCTTTTTATTGAACTTATACTGAATATTGAGCATCCCCGAATTGATCACAGAACGCGTGAAAACTGAGTCGTTCAATTCCATTTTTAAGATAGTCTCTGTGGCCTGCTCTTCAAATTCCCTTCTGATCAATGTCGAAGTATTGAAATTATTCTGGTAGTTGTAAGCAAATACGAAGGA
>JBKCAB010000796.1:0-3445 GCA_046307935.1 Bacteroidota bacterium
GGAGGTATCGCCAACGTACCATGACCGGAAAATGACCAGAGAATCGGAAAGCTCATTGGAAAGGGTATCGAGCTTATCGTAGAAGAAGTACTTGTCCTCAGCGCTACGCAGCTCCGCAGCAAAACCGTCTATTTCGATGCGCTGACTCGTCGTTGGTTCGAAGTTAACTCGCAGGAAAAGTCCGCTCCAGTCAAAAAAGATCAGTTTGAACAGCAAACCTGAATAATCGTAGATCGTTCTGGTATATTGTGCTGAATCCTGATAGAAACTTAACAAGTCGTATGGCTTACCGTTATCCCAATAAATAGTGTCCTCCTCGACTAAATTACCATCCACGAATTCGTAACGCATCATTAATTTTCCATTCGGATAACGCCGCTCGTAAACACCGGAAAAATTAAAAATAAGACCCAAACTATCGATCAGGTCAGAATAACTCTCTACTTCACCGGTTTCATAGTTCATGCGCATACGCTCATAGCTGACATCTTGGTACTCGTCTTCGTAATATTCCTCTTCGATTGCTCTTTCCTCGCCTCCTTCGTAGGTGGAAATCTGTTCTTCCTCCATCTCAAGGGCTTCGTCCACGGCCTCATCTTCATTCAGTCTGTATAACCCATTAAAATCAATATATGGGGTGTATTTTGCTTCAAAATCGAAGTTCTCATCATAGAAATACTCCAAATTAGGGATGAGCGTGTTCCGCACTAAAGGCCTTTTTACCGGAATATTTTTCTCGTCGTGACTATAGCGAAAAGTCACTACGGCATTTTCACGATTGCGTTTTCTTTTCAGACCGACGGTTGTGTATCCGATTTCTCTCTCGAGCCATTCGCCAACCATTTCATTGTCTTTAAAGTTTCCTTCTTCAACGGGGTAAGCCGAATTCTCAAATCGTCGGTAAGGACCCTCGAAGATGCCTTTCGTATAGTTGATGTATTCCGTGGTAGTATCCAACTCCGGATAGCCTAATGCAACGTAATGCATTGCATTGTAGCGACTCATGGAATATTCGGTATGACGCGACTGCAGCATCCATTCACCCACTTTCTGTCCCTTGGAGAACATTCCTTTTTTCAGGGTATCCCCCTCAACCGATAACCAAACAGCCGGTCCTTCGAGCATGTTATCCTTGATGAAGAAGACACCGGAAACCCTGTCACCAATCTGTGTTGTTCGGCCACTGGAACCTATCAACGCAAACGTATCGAAGAACTGCACGTATTTGCCGTCAGGTATCGGATCCAGCGTGGGAACGATATCCTTATCCATCGTATATCGCTTCTCGAGCAGGGGGTATGGATTCTTCCTGATCGCCTGCTTGAACTTTCGCGATCTCAAATAACGGTCTTCTGTCATCCGGTTCTCCCTGTCGATGTCCTTCAAAAACTTTTTGTACGCCTTGAATCCCTCGCTGTCAAAGACACCCCCATTCATGAGCATGAAGGAAGACTTCGAATACATATCTGCGCCAAAGCCCTTGCGCATACCATTGAAATAGGCATTATGGTAGTTGACTTCTGTCCGGTACGGATACACGTACATGTCTTCACCAAAAACAGCAGCCTGCGAGACCTTTTGTGCAGACGTGTTCAGTGCAAAAGTCATTGCCGATACGGTGAGTGTTAGCACTAAACTACGGCTGGTCCTGATAATATTCATACGTGTACTTTTCAATGGAAACTATATGGTGAGCCCCTTGCTGATGCTTATTCAGACGCTCAAGCTTTGCCGGGAGATTCCTGCTGTTAAATGTAAATTTTGATTGCGTTGCTGTGAGAAATGTTTTCCCGGAGAACGTTGAATCGATGTATCCGGTACAGTTGCCTTTTTTATCGTATTGAATTGTTCTGGTGATATCAAAGGGGTATTCATTTCTCGTGAATGTGTGAAGCATATCACCATTGTTCTGGTAGCTGTAAAGTTGAACATTTCGTTCGTGAACTTTATTCTTGACCTGGTACTGCTTGTGGGGTTTGAATGGTGTCCCGAGAATAACGAGGTCATTTGGCCCCGGTGAAAGGACAGAATCTACAGACAATGGGCCGAAATCCTTTTCATTCAACATGTAGTGGAAAACGAGTCCTTTAGTCTCATCTTTGAATGACAGGTGTTTTCTGCTTTCACCTTTACGATCGAGCAGTACAAATGGCAACTCGGAATAGGTCAATCCACCTGTATCCGGCATGCGCACTGTTTTTTGCACGGAACGATAATATCCGTACTGATCAGATTCACCGTTGTAACAGAAGCTGACCTCACTGATCTTTTGTCTATCGTAGTAAAAATCTATGCGAACTGAGTCGATCTTCCCTCCCCGATTGAAGAAATAATCACGGACCTCGCGGAGTTCAGGCGCTTCTCGGCCACTTCCTGAGCTTGCATTCAGCGAGCTGTGGTACATGTTCCGGGTAATACGAAACAACTTGCTTTTCGCAACTTCAGACTGAAGAAACCAAAAAGGAAAGGACATTAAATTTTCACTTTGCGTAAAAAAATGCTGCATGTTGAACAAGAAAGGCGCATTAATGTCAGGTTTATTCGAGTTCTTATTGATCTGCTCCGGGTTATTGCACGAAGAAACCAGTATAATTAGGAATACAGAGCAAACCATGCGCTTCATCGGTGGTTAAATTACGAAAAATACTGCTGAGCGAAATGATTACTTGACATGGACCATTAAATTGGCGTAATTTTGACAAATGCAGGCAGAAAGACCGATCACCGATTGGCTCCCGTTAACAATGAAGGAGGTTCAAAAGCGCGGCTGGGACGAGCTGGACGTGATCATAGTGTCCGGAGATGCCTATGTCGACCATCCATCCTTTGGAACCGCAGTGATCGGAAGGATCATTGAAGATGAAGGATTCAAAGTGGGAATTATTGCCCAACCCAACTGGAAAGACGACTTGCGCGATTTCCGAAAATTCGGCAAACCAAAGTATTTTTTCGGTGTTACTGCAGGCTGTATGGATTCCATGGTCAATCATTACACCGCCAATAAACGGCTGCGCTCGACAGATGCTTACACACCCGGAGGGGCAGCTGGATTCAGACCGGAT
Source organism: Bacteroidota bacterium (assembly GCA_046307935.1). Classification (GTDB taxonomy): domain Bacteria; phylum Bacteroidota; class Bacteroidia; order Flavobacteriales_D; family Crocinitomicaceae; genus M0103. The sequence goes on from JBKCAB010000796.1 coordinate 3,063, forward strand.
TATGCCTCAACCGTCTACACGAAGATCCTCAAAGAATTGTATCCGGATGTTCCCGTTCTATTGGGAGGAATTGAGGCCTCGCTGCGGAGAGTGACCCATTATGACTACTGGAGCGATAAACTCATGCCCTCCATTCTGGTCGATTCGGGAGCAGATATGCTCGTCTATGGCATGGGTGATCAGCCCTTGAGGGACATGCTCAAGCTACTCAAGAAAGGGGTCCCCTTCAGTAACTTAAAAACAGTGAACCAGGTAGCTTTTCTTCAACCTCGATCAACAGAGCTGCCGAAGAACAAACGATGGGAAACCGTTGAATTGGCCAGTCATGAGGAATGCCTGAACGATAAGATCAAGTATGCCGCAAACTTCAAGATCGTCGAGGT
>JBKCAB010000797.1:0-1957 GCA_046307935.1 Bacteroidota bacterium
CGTCGAAATGGATTTACTATCGTACAAAAGCCTGCCGATCAGCGTGCTTTTCCCGTCATCCACATTTCCGGCCGTAAAAAAACGTAACAGTTCCAGTCTTATCCCTTACTATTTTCTTTTAACCGATCTTTTATTAGAAATAACCTCCCTTTTTCCTGTCCTCCATTGCTGCATCACTCGTCCTGTCATCCATACGTGTAGCACCGCGCTCAGATATCTTGGTTGCCTTGATCTCATTGATGATGTCGTCCACGGTATACGCTTCACTTTCAACAGCAGCGGTACAGGGCATGTCCCCAACCGTTCGGTATCGCACTTTTCGGTTAACGATCACATCCGAAGCTTCAATGTTCACAAACTCATTCACATTCATCAGCTGTCCCTGTTCCGTTAGAATGCAATCCCGTTCGTGTGTGAAATAGATCGAAGGCAATGAAATGTTCTCCCTTTTTATGTAGTTCCAAACATCCAGCTCCGTCCAGTTCGAGATCGGAAATACACGAACATTCTCACCCTTATCGATCTTCCCATTGTAAATATTCCAAAGCTCAGGACGCTGTTTTTTCGGGTCCCACTGTCCGAATTCATCCCTTACGGAGAAAATCCTTTCCTTCGCTCTGGCCTTTTCCTCATCTCTTCTGGCACCACCAATGCAGGCATCGAATTCAAACTCCCCGATCACATCCAGCAAGGTGTAAGTCTGAAGTGCGTTCCTGCTTGGAAACTTACCTTTTCCATCCTGGAGGTTCTTCTTTCGGATGGTATCCTCCACCTTACGGACAATTAGTCGTTCTCCCAGCTGTTCAGCCAACTCATCACGGAAAATAAGTGTTTCTTCGAAATTGTGCCCGGTATCCACATGCACCAATGGAAAAGGAAATTTACCCGGTCTGAATGCTTTCAATGCCAAGTGCACAAGACAAATACTGTCCTTTCCGCCGCTGAAAAGCAAGGCCGGTCGTTCGAACTGTCCTGCAACTTCACGAAAAATGTATATGGCCTCCGCCTCAAGTTGATCTAAATAATCCATGTGTTCAGCTGAACGTAAACGTATTCACATTTGACCCTATCCGAAACCAATTGGAAACGTACACGATTCTAATTATTACAGAAAAAGAGCATCTACAACCAGTAGATACCATTACGAGCGAAACAATTTCAACGATAACGCCAGTGTTTCCTTTAGTTTTGTTCTGTCGACAATGTAATCGAGAAAGCCGTGCTCAAGTACAAACTCAGATGTTTGAAATCCTTCCGGCAGATCTCTTCCGATAGTTTCTTTCACCACACGCGGACCGGCAAACCCGATAAGGGCACCCGGTTCAGCAATATTAATATCCCCCAGCATTGCGAAAGAAGCTGTAACTCCTCCGGTTGTTGGATCCGTCAGGAAGGATACGTAAGGCAGCTTATTTTCGGACAGCTTTCCGAGCTTTCCGGAAACCTTGGCCATTTGCATCAGCGAGTATCCGGCTTCCATCATGCGCGCTCCTCCTGATTTAGATATGATCATAAATGGTGCTTTCAGTTTGATCGCCTCATCGATCGCACGTGCGATTTTTTCACCCATGACAGAACCCATCGAACCTCCAATGAACGAAAAATCCATGGCTGCAACTACGAAATCATGGCCGTCAAGTTTTCCCACAGCTGTTCGAATCGCATCGTTCAATCCCGAATTACTGATAGTCGACTTGACCCTGTCAGAATACTTCTTGGTATCTTCAAATTCCAAGGGATCACCTGAGATCATATCCTTGTCAAGTTCTCGGTATTCTCCACCATCAAATAATATGTGAAAATACTCTTCAGAACCAATTCGTTCATGATTCGAACAACGATCACATACCCAGGCATTTTTTGCTAGATCTTCGACAGTAAACAACGTTTTGCAATTCGAACATTTGGACCAAAGTCCTTCAGGTGTCTCTTTCTTTTCGTTTGTAGAGGTTGTAAT
>JBKCAB010000798.1:0-1785 GCA_046307935.1 Bacteroidota bacterium
GCATACATGCGTACAATCCTGCTGTTTCTGTCCTCAAACGATTTGATCCAAGGTGTACGGGGAGGTAATTGTTCTTAAGCGCCAATTCGATCTCGTCTGCTGTAAAATCACCCTCAGGACCAATCAGGACCGGCCCGTCTATTGTAATTGCCTTGTACAGAAAAGGCTTCTCGCCAATATGACAATGTGCTATATATCCACCTTTTTGTTGTTGAACGAATTCTTTGAATGAAATGAGCGGTTGAAGTATGGGAAGAAGACTTCTGTTTGACTGTTTCATAGCTGAAATTAGCACTTTTTCAAGTCGTTCTGTTTTCACCTGTTTCCGTTCACTGTTTCGACATTCGATCAACGTAATGTGTGTAACTCCTATTTCAGTTGCTTTTTCTGCAAACCATTCCATGCGATCCATGTTCTTCGTTGGTGCAATTGCAATATGTATGGTCGGTGTAGGGTGCTCGTCCAAGAAAACTTGCTCTACTGCGACCTTGCACTTTTTGGCATGGGGTTCCACAATCCTGCACAGAAAGCGAGTTCCCCGACCATTCAATAATTCGATGTGATCTCGCTCTGTTAATCGCAACACCCTGCATGCATGACCGGATTCTTCCTCGCTGAGGATGTATTCTTTGTTTGTTGGTTCAATATCCGGAGCGTAAAAAACAGGCATCAGTTCATCAGTCGAAAGATCATTTCCCGCATGAGCTCCCCTTGTGAGGATGAGCTATTCCCGACGCCTTTTGATTTTAGGTCATATTCATGCAGAATGGCAATATTGGCGGCAATTTTCTTAGGGTTGTATACCTTGGCAGCGTTGATCAACTCCGTAGCCGCGAAAGGAGGGACTCTCAATGCTCCAGCCACTGCTTCCTTCGATTTGTTTGGGAGAAAATGGATGCGCATGAGCTGCGTGTAAAAACGAAACACCATGGAGATCACGACCACAATGTCAGTGGATTTTGGATTCTGATCGAAGTAATTTACGATCTTAAAGGCTTTGGGTATATCATGGGCACCCAACGCATTTGTCAGCTCGAAAACATTGTAGTCTTTCGAAATTCCGATATTCTCCTCGATATGGACTTCGTTAATAGCCGTTCCTTTTTCAAGAATGATCTGGAGTTTTTTTAATTCATTTACAATACGGCTCAGGTCGTTACCCAGAAATTCGGCGAGCAACATAGAAGCCTTGCCGGAGATCGTATAACCGGTTGATTTTACGTAGGTTTGTATCCAGTCGGGCAACTGATAATCCCTTACTTTGTCAGATCTATAGATCACGCCATTTTTAGCTGCGGATTTCAGGGACTTTTTTCTCGCATCAAAGGTTTTGTACTTGTGGCATACTACAAAAACAGTTGACTCGGACGGTTGCTGAAAATAGCTGTCCAACTCATCGAGTTGTTTGAAATCCTGGGCCTCTCGAAGAATGATCAACCGCCTTTCTGCCATCATTGGAAATCCTTTCAGTTCGGAGATCTAACTAAGCAGTTCAGCATCTTTGCCGTAGACAATGGTTTGATTAAAGTCTCTTTCATGTTCTTCAAGCACATGATCGCATAATGCTGCTTCGATCTCATCGATGAAATAGGCCTCCTCTCCGTGAAGAAAATAGATCTTCTCGAAATTCTTTTCCCGAATATTCTTGATGAGAAGTCGGTGTTCCATTTACTGATGTTTTTCCCAGATCTGGACAAGCTCTATCAATGTGCGAACGGCCTTTTCCATATCTTGCAGTGAAACATATTCCTGACGAGAATGGATCGCCATTTCACCTGTAAAGAT
>JBKCAB010000799.1:0-9071 GCA_046307935.1 Bacteroidota bacterium
TACGGGTTGTGCATTGCTTTCCGGATTTGGTTCCGATTCAGGACCATTTGCTTTTGGCATGTAGGCAGAGTGGTCATTTTCCGAGTTCTGTTCTTCAGTTGACATAACATCTAATTTAGAGTTCAATGATCTTTTCTTTAAGCAGGTAATTTTCGAATAGGGTTCTGTCTGCGCTGCTAAAATCGCTAAAAGCCAGAACAATTTGTCGGGAATCTTTGAGATGGATTACATAACCGTTCGAAAGTTTTTCAGCTCGTGCGACCTCGTTAAGGCCAAATTGCTGAATTCTTCCAATCGAAGGACAATAGACGATGTGCTTCTTGCTGATCTTCAAAACAGGGATAGTTAATCGTCGCAACGACCAGTAAATCACAAGCGATCCAACCGGCCACAGGGCTATTCCGATCCCGATGCTCTGTACCAAAAGATAAAGGCCCCAAAGGATCATGAATATTCCGGTGAGCAAAAAGGGGAAGCTGATTAATACCGGTCGGAAAAAGACCAGCTCTTTTTCATCCAATCGCAAGTTGAGCCGTTCGTTAATGATACCTGTTTTTCGGTAAAACTCTCTTTTCTGTTGGATGGTTTCGGACAAAAAATCTTCCGTACACTTTTCTTTCTCTTCCGTTTCGAGTCGAACAAGCAGTTCAGCGATGACCTGCTCTTCTATACTGCAGCGAGTCGCCAGATTGCGAAGCTCCCGTTCGGCGGTGCGTTTAGAAAGATCTATAAAGAAATGCTTTTGAACGGTATCGTAAAAGTTCTTCCGATGCAAGATCAGCACACTGTGTGGGTTCTCCTTGTTTCGGTATATGGATGCAACTGTCGAAACGAAGATCTCAGACATATTTCGTTTCTCCGGCATTACCTCAACTGCGGGTCTCATGCGTTTGGCGCGGAAGATCAGATAAAGAATGATTCCCAGCAAGCTCAATAGGAGAGCTGCACGCAAGGCAGGAGTCTGAAATAGGAACTGGAGGTAACTGTCATCCCGTTTACCCTTTTTTTCATTCTGTTCCATAAAGTCAGCGAGATCTTCTGGGTCCCGTTCCTTCAGCCGGGCAAATTCCAGGTAGTACAACTTCTTGGATGGATCGATCTTTTTGATCAACTTGTCTGCGTAACGGAATCCATCTCTGCGCGTCAGCTGATAGTTAAAGAAACATTCCGGGTTACTGTGAATAGTTATGCTGCCGGTACCCACTGGGAAAGAGATAAAATTGGCGTGTCCGGACAAGGTGGAGATCACTTCTGTGGATGTGGGGTACCCGCCTGGATGCCAGATTATTCTCCATGGGTAGGCAATAGTGTCATTCTGGTACACGTATATCATGTTGTAATCCTCGTTTCCCGCACGTATTGTACAACGCGGAGTGTAATCAAAGATGAATTCCAGTTCAGGAGTGAATCCCTGTGCGATATTATCCGTTACATTACCGGTGATCAGTATAAGATGAGCCCCTTTTTCAATAAGTGAGAGCAGGGTATCCATTTCTTGGTTATACAGCCCAAGTTCATGGCCAATGAAGATATAGGTGCCAGTTGACCCTCGGGCAGCAAGAGAATCCAGCTCCTGACTGTTCGAAACACTGAAAAGGCTGTCTTTTTTAACTCTGTTCTGCAGAAGTTCATTGAAAATGAAGAGTCCGTATGGATCCTTGCTTTGCCATTGATAGCGTGCATTCCAATCTGCAGAAATATGCTGAACGGATTTTCCGGATGACGGCGCTGAAGATGGTTCACTGCGCATGAGCCAGAAGAGCAGTGCGGTAACAAATACCACGCCTCCTATGATCCCGTATCGACGTGACTGCTTCATGGTTTGTCTGCGAGTGAACGGTAATAGGTATCCAGAACGGGTTGGATCTGATCGTAAACAGCTTTAGTGATCTCGTATTCCCCGTACCACACCAGGTCATAGATTCTGACAGCCTCTGCAAATAAATGAGCGTTGGGTTTTCCTCCCATTTCCAGAAGGTAATGGTGATTTGTCTTTTCCTTGCTCCAAAAGATCCAGTTCTTTCGAATAAGTTCTTTGAGAATGAAGGTGAAATAGATACGGACACAAGCGCGGTAGTTGCTGTTATTCAGCGCTTCTTCAAGTCGCAATTCGAGCGCTGATTTGCTTATTACTTTGGGATTCCAGTCCAGATCTATCTCTGCATTGTCTATCTTTTTGTCAGATGGCTTGCGATTCTTCAAGTACATGTAGATCAGAAAGATCAGGAGCGCAGTAACAATGAGAACAAGTAGTGTTCTCCAGATGTTTTCCGAAATGGTCGGGGGATCAATCTCAGGAAGGTCGGGAGGATCAACATCGGGAAGATCAGGTGGATTGATGTCCGGAAGTTCGATGGGTTCTGCATCCTTGGTCTTTGGGTCAACGGGCAGATCCCCTCCAACACCCCTGTCAGCTTCTTGTCGGTTTCCTTCGATGCGGTTACTTGATGTCCCACTGCTACCATTGCCTGGAGCAACGCTGTTGTCATCCGTCTTCATTGAAGATGGACTACTTCCATACCAGTCTTCGGGTCCATCGTAGTATTTGTCACGGATGTATCGGTAACCGCGCGCACGCTTCTCCCATTGTTCATCGAGATCATCCTTCTGCTGTGAAAGAACAACAAGAGGAAGTGACAGACAGAGGCAGATATGTATGAATCGGTTAATCAATATCACTCGAAGTTTCTTGTAAACGGCTGCGCTTACCAAATTTCTTAAAAGATTCTTTCAGACTAACAGCTTCTCGGACCTCTTTTTCATGGTAATAGATCATAGCCATACTGATGGCTACAAAGGGAAGTACGAACAAGACGAAGAGCATGTAAAATACTTGTCTCACCACATTGGACCAGAACATGTGGTCAGCATTGTATATGATAGCGATGCGTTTGATGAGCCCTGCAAGCATGTCCAGCAGATCCTGAACCATCGGTTCATCGTTGTATGGCTGATGGATACTGAAAATGAACGCGATCGGTTGCGAAAGGATCGTTACAATCAGAACGGATACCAGAATCACCATTAATGAATTACCGTAGTTGGTTCGACTGAACGAGAAAGCGACTCTTAATCGCTTGGTGAATGAGGCCTCATCCAGTCCCATAACGGCGGGCTTCAGGTAGAGGAAGGGAATAAGGAAGGTTAGCCAGATCAGAAAGTACCAGGGCAATCCAAAAACAAGCAAGTAGAGCATCGCGCAGCCGGACCAAATGGCCGTGAAACGTTTGCGCATGAAGAGTAGCAGCCCCTTTAACGACACTGATCCGTTGCGTTGGGTGATGGTGTAGAACGTAGTAGTGAAAATCTGCGCCACCAAAAGGGACCACACGAAGAATACGACCCAGTCCTGAATGCCATCGAACTTGTAACCAAAAAGAATACTCAGTTGCACCACCCAGTCATAATAATGCTGGAAGCCCATGTCATCGGCGTGTTCAATGTCCTGAAAAAATGCGATGAGTAGAATGAATGGAACGCAGGTGATGGCAATAAGCCGCCAAACCTTACCAATCAGTTCTCTGTACAATTGAAAGCTGTCGGATAGCATTTCTCCCAGGCTGCGTATTCTGTGCAGTCGCACATGTACACTGTCCCTGAATGTAAAAGTTTCATCTGCCTTAAGCAATTCCGGATACTTTCTGGCCACTAGGGTCGGATAAATAATGTAGAGGAAAATAATGACGCTGAAAGAGAACAGGATCAGCGCCCATTTAGACCAATCGGGCAGCCTTTGGTAGTTGTGGGTAACGTAGCTTTCCAGAAAACCTGCAGCAATAATAAATGGAACCAATGACATCATGATTTTGAGTCCCCGCTTGGTAGATGACTGCAGCGACTGGAGCCGCGTGTATGAGGCCGGGAATAGCCAGCCGTTACCTGCAGTGATACCGGCTCCCCCTGCCAGCACGATCGCAGAGATCTCGAAGGCGCCGTGTATCCAGATCCCTAAAAAGCTGGTGATCAACAAACCTTTGAGGTGGAAGAAATACTGAAATGCTCCCAGCATGACGCCGTTCGAAAACAATAACAGATGGGTGCCTACCGTAAAAAAGAACCCGGCAGCAAAGGTCATGAAGGCTACTTTCAGGTTATTGGTGGTGATCATGATGAACATGGAAGTCTGGTCAGGACTTTCATAAACCGCCAGCGGGTTGCCATTCTTGATGTTCTGTATGGTCATGTTGACGTAATCATCACCCATGACGATACGTGGAAAGTCGGGATTGAAATGCGTGGTGATGAGCCCTATGAGGCAGTAAACAAGGAAGGCAACGAGTGCCAGAAGAAGGCTATGCCTTGACTTGTAGATCTCGATAGGGAGCGAAGTTTTCCAGACTGTGATGAACTTTTTGAGTGATTCACCACGTTGCTTATGGACGCCCATGAAAACCATCTGTGCCAGCTGGTTGAGGTAAACGCGAACTGTTCGCCGCTTATAAAAGGTTTGGGCATAGCTCAGATCATCGGTGAGATCCATGTACAGATCGCTCAGTTCTTCGGTGTCCCCTGACCCTCCCGAATAGAGTTTTTCGAAGCGTTGCCACTTCTCCTTGTTCTGATCGATGAAACGGGTTTCCTTCATGCTTTTGCAGAACGCTAAATATAGCAATTAATGCATATCCTTTCACTTGAAGTACTGATTGGAAAGCGTCAATGGAAATGAGATCAGTGCTCCTTGTGCGAGAGCTCGAAATTCCCGATTTTCAACAGAAATCCGCCGGAGTTTTTTTCATCTGATCGTGCTGTGCGAAAATCAACTTCTTTGTTGATGAGATTGCCCAATCGGTTGGTGATCGGTTTGATCGGATTTTTCATGTCCTCAAAACCAAGTGCGGTCTGGTCCTGAACAGTCATCGCCGGAGCAGATCGTTCGACCACGTATTCAGGAACAATGAGCTCCTGATTGGCGTTCACAAGTTGGTTTGCACGATGCTGTTGTGCAGTCACTTCGTCAGCTGACGCTTCTTTGTGTCCAGATTGTGTAGCGTTTGCCTGCGGTATTGTCGGGATGGTACCCGGGTGATTTATAGGTTCATTTGTTTTCCGATCATGATGAACTGGTCTCGTTGGAATTGCATCATTGGGTTCGTCGGTGAACTTTGCGGCTGACTTTTCATTTTCACGTTGTGATCGCAACGAATCAGCCAGACCGCCAATAGGGTTGTTGTTTCCTTTTTTCGCCGGTTCATTTGGGGAATTGAACAGGAAGAAGAATGCGGCCACACTTGCTGCTGCCGCCAATGAAACAGCAGGCCAGAGAAGGATCGTTCTTCCTTTTTTGAGCTTTTTCTTGTCGGGGAACGTGATCCTGAGATCTGGTTTTAAACGGGTAGCGGCATACTGGGCGCGGAGCTTTTGTAAAGACCCATTCTGTCCGATGAAAGCCTCCAGCTCTTTTTTTCGGGAAGCATTCAGGAGCCCTTCTGTTTCAGCGATGATGAACTGTTCTACATTTTCAACAGCGATGATATCGCTGGCAAGATCGATCTGTTTCAAACCAGCTTTGAAGGAGACGGGCAGTTCAGCGGATTCTCTGTTAAGTTCTGGTAAAAAGTCATCCTCCAGTTTCAGCTCCGGATGTTTCTCAAGGAAGGCCAGCAACAAAGCCATATCCTCATCCGAGAGGTTGCCCTCCAGAAAGTCCAGATAGTAAGCTTCGTAGTTGAATCTGCTGATATTCTCCATGGTTATTCCTTTCTCCTTGTTCTTTTCTAAACCACCAGGTCCACCCGCTTGATATAATCCTTCAACGCCTGACGTGCCCTGAAGATGTAAACTTTAACCTGTGATTCGTTCAATCCGGTTATTTCAGCGATCTCGTTGTAGTTGTAGCCTTCGTAATCCCTCAACAGCACAACAGTCCTCTGAATTTCCGGCAATCGATCCAAAGCGTCGTGGAGCACTTCCTGCAGATCAAAACTGATCGAAAATTCTTCGGAAGGTCCATTCGTCTTTTCGATGTCACCGTTACGCCCGTCCTTTTTTATCCAGTCCACTAGTGCGTGGTAAGCCGTCGTGAACAGGTAGGATTTCACTTTTTCGAAAGCAACTTCTTCGTGTTTGATCCAAACTTTGGTAAACGTTTCCTGTACAATGTCTTTAGCCGTCATCTCATTTTTGAGATGCTTCAATGCGAATCGGTAAATATTATCCGAGTACTGATCAACAGCAGTATTGTACTCCCTGGCCGTCATCCGGTGTTTTGATTCTAATGTTAGACTTACAAGATACCATAAAGTTACAGGGCATTGAAAAAAAAATTATATTCGGTGAAACCAAAACATCCATATACACATGGTCCCTATTCTTATCATTGTACTCATTCCTTTAATTCTGATCCTTTGGTACATCTCAGCCAACAACAAGCTTGTAGCCTTAAAGAATAACCGCGAGAACGCGTTCGCTGATATTGATGTGCAACTCAAACAGCGGTATGATCTTATTCCTCAGCTGCTTGGCGCCGTAAAGGGATACATGGAACACGAGAAGGAAGTGTTGACGCGGGTGACTGAGGCGCGCAACAAAGCCATTAGTGCTTTCTCGATCAATGACAAAGTATTAACGAACAATGAGCTGGGTGCTGCGCTCGGTGCTTTGAACATTCAGGTTGAGGCATATCCGGACCTTAAGGCGAATACCAACTTTATGCACCTTCAGCAGGAAATAGCTGATATTGAGAATAAATTGGCTGCAGTAAGACGTTATTTCAATAATGCTACCAAGGAGCTCAACAATGCCATCGAGCAGATCCCGACTAACATCGTGGCCAATATAAAAAAAATGACGGTTCAGCCAATGTTCGAGGTGGGAAATGACCAACGTGCAGCGATGGATAAAGCGCCTGAGATTAAGTTCTAAAGACCATGCAATTCATAGGCTTACAGTCGCAGATTGCAAGGAACAACCGTCGTTCATTTCTTTTGTTGATCGGTTTCCCGGCATTGATCCTTTTCGGGATCCTCGTGATCATGTATTTTTCCTTTCAGGGAGATACCGAACAGATCGCTTCGGCAATTCTAATGGTTGCACCCTTCGTTTTAGCAGGTGTTGGGATTTGGTTCCTGATCGCCTATCTATCACATACTGCCATAATAAGGGCAACTACTGGTTCGCGCACACTGGAGAGAAAGGAGAACCAGCGTGTGTATAACCTGACCGAAAATTTGTGTATGTCTGTAGGGATGCCGATCCCAAAACTTTATGTGATCGACTCCCCTGTACTGAACGCTTATGCCTCGGGAATTGACAAGAACAGTTTTGCTGTAACGCTTACCACGGGCATCATCGAAACGTTGGATGACCATGAACTGGAGGGTGTTATAGCGCATGAGCTTACCCATATTCGAAACAGGGACGTTCGATTACTAATCATTTCCATCATTTTCGTTGGAATTTTTGCTTTCATCGTGGAGATCCTGTTCCGTAGCGTGCTACACGGTAATAGGGGTCGTCGCGACAAATCGGATGGCAGAGTGCTGATCATCGCACTTTTAGTGGCGATCGTGGTTTATTTTTTTTCGATCCTTTTTCGTTTTGCGCTTTCCCGAAGCAGGGAGTACATGGCTGACGCCGGAGCTGTTGAGATGACGAAGAACGGTCCGGCTCTTGCCTCTGCGCTGCGAAAGATCTCCGGAAATTCAGACCTGGATGCAGCTAGCGAGGATGTAAAGGAGCTCTACATCGATAACAGTAAGAAGAAAGCGGGTTTCTTTTCCTTTTTGAGTGGATTGTTTGCGACGCATCCCCCGATTGAGAAACGCATCCAGATCCTCGAGCACGGGATCTAAAAGGTCATTCCTGTAGAGACAGAACGATTCTTTTCAGTTCAAATTCCTCTTCAGTTTCCGGTTCAAAGTTTCGGGCAAGATCCTGCAGCCTTTCGACGCTCAGTTGGCCTTTGAAGGGTGAGTCTCGCAATTGCAATCCCACCCCGATGACCAGGTTGAGCAGGTCGTTTTGCATCAAAGGATCTGAATTCTTGAGTGCATAGCGTCTTTCTACACTGGCTATTTCTTCATAAGGTTTGTACCGCAGCTTGATGTAGGCAAGTTCATCGCTGTTCGTATTCGGTTTGTCTAATGTGAAACGGGATTCAACACCATCCGCCTTACCTCTTTCGATTTCGTAAACGGCAGTAACGACATGTCCATACCCCAGCTCACCACCGTCCTTGGTGTCGTCTGTGAAATCTTTTGGTTTCAGTAGACGGTTCTCATATCCGATTAATCGGTAAGAGCGCACCAACTCAGGATTGAACTCTACATTGAGCTTGACGTCCCGGGCGATATTGAGCAGGTTTCCGATGTCTTCTACCAGTACTTTGTGCATGTCGTACAGATTCCGGATGTAGAAGTGGTTGCCGTCACCCTTATCGGCAAGAGTCTCCAGTGTGGAATTGTGGTAGTTGCCGATCCCAAACCCAAGGGCTGTTAGGTAGATGCCTTTCCCACGCTTTTCTTCGATGTATTTTTCAAGATCTCCCGGCGTGCTTATCCCCACGTTGAAATCACCGTCTGTGCATAGTATGATTCTGTTGTTGAGCTCCGGATCCAAATTGCGTTCTGCCAGCTTGTAAGCCTCAATAATACCCCCGATCCCATTGGTGGATCCCCCTGAAACCAGCTGGTCCAGCGCAGCCAGTATCCTGTTCTGCTGATCACATTTTGTAGGTTCAAGTACAACGGCGCTGTAACCGGCATAGGTCACGATTGCAACACGATCGCGTTCATCCAGTGAGCGCACAAAGCGCTTGAGTCCGTCGACCAGCAATGGAAGCTTGTCGGGTGAATTCATGGAACCGGAGACATCGACAAGAAAGACCAGGTTATGGATCTTACGTTTTTCATCCCGGGGCATTTGTTTTGCCTGAAGATGAATTGTTACGAGTTCGTGATCCGGATTCCATTCGCAGTGATTTCGTTCAATGGAGACGCCAAACAATTCGTTTTCAGGAACAGCGGTTTCTTTTATGTCAAACGAATTGATCATTTCTTCCAGCTTCACTGCATCGCGGAGGATAGTTCCCCCGTTGGCCAGTTGCCGCTTGATGAAGTTCCAGGAGGCCCGGT
>JBKCAB010000800.1:0-323 GCA_046307935.1 Bacteroidota bacterium
AGTAAAAAGCGATTTGAAAGATTCGGGAAATAAGGTGTCCTGATAATCTTTCCGTACGCTGTGTCCTCTCTGATCTCTTCTGAACTGTTGCTTTTTGCAATGTAATCTCTGGAGTCGCCAAATGTATTTTCCCATTGTCGGGTAATAACAATTGGATAAACATCAAAATGATGCATGTACTCATACCAGCTATTTGGCCTCAAACCACCTACTGATGGATATGGCGGAAAATCGTAAGCGAGAATGAGGAGTTTTTTCATGTCATTTGATGATAGCAAAAAGTAGGACTTCCTGATTTTCCCAACAATAGCGTTCCCGAGCTA
>JBKCAB010000801.1:0-1959 GCA_046307935.1 Bacteroidota bacterium
GTATCAACAAGTTCCGTGAGTGGATCCTCGCTTTCGATGCAAACGGAAACTCCATTGCTACGGAGGAGGAGCTCGACTCAATTGCAAAGGAAGTGAAGAATCTTGTGCGCAATCAGAAGAATGAAGCATGGAAATTATTCACCAATGATATTAAGAATGATCTTCAACAGGCGCTAGAGTTGATGAAAGCTGTTGCCTCTGAAAGTCCAAACCGAACGTTCATTGAAAAAGAGATCGAATCGCTTGAAAAAGCCTTCGAACCGATCCGAAAGGATGTCATGAATGCAGCACGGAAGGTATTGCGACTGGATCGTGATAACGGCTCCTCTTCGAAAGTGGCCCTTTCAAACTGGATCAAACAAAAACTGAATGAAAATACAGAACGCTACGGCTCCCATTTGTATTCAGCATCTGATTCGTCGGCGTTAAAAATAAAAGCTATAGCTCCGAACTATGATGGTTCTGGTCGCATGGAAGATGGCAGGATTATACTCCGTGATAATTACAAGAAGATATTGGAAAAATATCCTCAGGCGCTCGTTTTTGGAGAAGATGCAGGCAAGATCGGTGGTGTCAACCAAACACTGGAAGGTTTACAGGAAGAGTTCGGAGAGATTCGTGTTTCAGATACTGGCATTCGTGAATGTACGATCATCGGTCAGGGAATTGGAATGGCAATGAGAGGTCTAAGACCGATCGCTGAGATCCAGTATCTGGATTATTTGCTTTATGCCATTCAGATCATGTCAGATGACCTCGCGACGGTTCAATATAGGACGAAAGGTGGCCAAAAAGCTCCATTGATCATCAGCACCAGAGGACACCGACTTGAGGGTATCTGGCACAGTGGATCACCTATGGGTATGATCGTTAACTCCGTGCGCGGAATACACGTATGCGTGCCTCGTAACATGACAAAAGCTGCAGGATTCTACAATTTACTCATGGAAGCTGATGAACCCGCGCTCGTCATTGAGCCACTGAACGGTTACCGATCGAAAGAGCCTGTACCAACCAACATTGGTGAATTCAAGATCCCACTTGGAATGCCTGAGGTTGTTAGAGAAGGTTCAGAAATTACACTCGTATCCTACGGATCAACATTCAACCTTTGTCAGATAGCTGCTCAACAACTGAGTGAAATGGGTATTGAAGTGGAGCTAATCGATGTGCAGACTTTGCTACCGTTCGATATCAACCACATGATCAAGGATTCATTGGCCAAGACAAGCCGGCTCCTGGTTGTGGATGAAGATGTTAGCAGCGGTGCAACCGCATTCATGTTGGACAAAATTCTTGTTGAACAAAAAGGATATTACTTTTTGGATGCTGCTCCGGAAACGTTAAGCGCAAAAGATCACAGGCCGGCCTATGGTTCGGATGGAGACTACTTTTCCAAGCCGAGTATCGATGACATCGTTGAAAAAGCTTATGCTATGATGCATGAAGCGGATCCTCGAGCTTTCCCCTCTATTTATTGACATTACTTAACGAAACTGATTTGAACGTAGCAGAATACGACCGGTATTTCAGCGCTATTCTGAATGCTTCTGTTCATTGGCATCCATATGACAATCCAGATATGCTTCATTATGTTGAGCTCAATAAGAGCCGCCATGATCGTTGGATGAAAAAAGGTGAGTTGTTACCTGAAACCATCGATATCATTAAGA
The DNA here is from genome assembly GCA_046307935.1 of Bacteroidota bacterium. Taxonomy (GTDB): domain Bacteria; phylum Bacteroidota; class Bacteroidia; order Flavobacteriales_D; family Crocinitomicaceae; genus M0103. The sequence goes on from JBKCAB010000801.1 coordinate 1,674, forward strand.
CAATCCGGAAACCGCTTACATGGATCCTTATCACTGAACCCTGGTGTGGCGATGCTGCACATTCTGTTCCGTTCATTTTAAAGATGGCTGAGCAATCACGGACCGTCAATCTGGAGCTGCGACTGAGGGACAGTGAAGGTTCGGAAATCGAGCGATACCTTACGAACGGTGCAAAAGCCATCCCTTTGCTCATTGTTAGAAATGAATTCGGAGAAGATCTATTTACGTGGGGACCACGACCGGATGAAGCACGCCTGCTCCGTCAGCGGCTGACCGAACATGGAAG
>JBKCAB010000802.1:0-2772 GCA_046307935.1 Bacteroidota bacterium
GTACGTGATATTATTCAGCGTGTTGAGCAAGGCGGCATGTTCCAGCAAGGTGGTGCTCTTTTGTTCATCGACGAGATCCATCGTTTCTCTAAAGCACAGCAGGACTCATTACTTGGCGCTGTTGAAAAGGGAACAGTTACGCTTATCGGTGCAACCACGGAAAACCCTTCATTCGAGGTGATCTCTGCACTCCTCTCGCGCTGTCAGGTGTACACGCTGCAAAATCATACGAAGGAGGACCTTTTGCGGTTACTGGAAAGAGCCATCAAAGAAGACAAAATACTAGCGTCAAAGAACATTAGTTTAAAGGAGACTTCCGCCCTGCTCGCCATTTCAGGTGGAGATGCGCGTAAACTGCTTAATGTTTTTGAGATCATTGTCGGGACCTTTGGAGACACAAAAGATATTGAGGTCACCAATGAACTGGTACTTGCTACTGCTCAGCAAAGTTTAGCCATGTACGATAAGGACGGCGAGCAGCACTATGATATCATCTCGGCTTTCATCAAATCCATAAGAGGAAGTGACCCTAATGCAGCTGTGTACTGGCTTGCGAGAATGGTTGAAGGTGGCGAAGACCCTAAATTCATCGCTAGACGACTGATCATTTCAGCAGCCGAAGACATCGGGCTCGCCAATCCAAATGCCTTGCTCATGGCAAATGCTTGTTTTCAGGCTGTTCAGACGGTCGGTTGGCCGGAGGGACGTATCATCCTAGCAGAGTGTACTATATACCTGGCCAGCTCTCCGAAAGGAAATGGCGCATACATGGCGATCAACCGGGCACAGGAAGAGGTAAAACGCTCCGGTAATCTAGGCGTTCCTGTTCCACTGCGTAATGCGCCGACAACTTTAATGAAAGAACTAGGGTATGGACAGGGATATTTGTACTCGCATGATCATCCGGGCAACTTCGTCCAGCAGGAATTCCTTCCCGAAGCGCTACAGGGCACCCGTTTCTTTCAGGCAGGAAGCAGCAAAAGGGAGCAGGAGATCGAAGAAACCATCAAACAGCTTTGGGGTAAGCGTTACGAATGATAGCTGCACTGGTATATTACCTCTTTGTTCTTCCCCTTTCTTGGGCACCCATGTTCATCCTGTATCGTTTTTCCGATATCTTCTATCTCCTCCTGTTAACAGTCGTGCCTTACCGCAAAAAAGTGATCGAGGAAAATTTAAAACGTTCCTTCCCGCAATTAAGTAGTAAAGAAAGGAAACAGATCAAGCGTAGATTCTACCGGCACTTTGCAGATATCCTCATTGAAGGAATCGCTAACCTTTCGTTAAGTGAGCGCGCGCTTAGAAAGAGGTTGACTGTGAAGAATCCGGAAGTCATGGAAGAACTCTACCGCAAGGGAGAAAGCGTGATCCTGGTTTCCGGTCACTACAACAACTGGGAATGGCTAATCTCCGCACAGAACTTTTTATTTTCGCATCAGGCCATGGGAATAGGCATGCCAATGACCAGTAAGTTCTGGGACCGCAAGGTGAATCAACGTCGTGAGCGCTTTGGAATGAAGGTTGTACATTCAGGAAACTTCAAAAAGGAGATCGACGAACACATGAACCGTCCTTTAGCAGTCTTAACCCTTGCTGACCAATCACCGGGAAATTCAAAGAAAAGTTACTGGATGGATTTTCTGCATCAAAAAACGGCAGTCCTTTTTGGAGCTGAAATGATGGCGCACACTTACGATATGTCCGTGGTGTTCTTCTGTATTCGAAAAGTCAGAAGAGGACATTACGCGATGGAATTGAAGCTTATCACTGAAAACCCGAAAGAAATGTCATGGGGACAGATCACGGAAGCACATACACGATTTCTTGAGAAAGAAATTCTGCGACAACCTGAATATTGGATCTGGTCACACAAGCGGTGGAAACGCGAGTTGCCGGCAGATCTGGAACAACTTAAAAAGGAGCAACATGAAAAATTCAATGCACATTTCTGCTACGAGCCTGCTGCTGGCCCTGACCTTTAGCTCTATTGCACAGGGAAATAAATTTCAGCGACGCAATGAAAATGCTCCTGTGATCCAGTACACCACTGAAAAGTGCTATTCGCGTTCAGTGTTAGTTAAAGACAGTGTTCTTTATACGGGCAATTCAAATGGAAAACTCTATGCCTATGACATGCGTTCCGGAAAAACAGTAAATCTTCTGGAGAATAAAAAATTTGAAGAAATGCGCGATATTGAATTCGTTGGTGAACACCTATTCGGAATGCAGAGTGGATCCTACGGAATACTCGCAAAAACAAACGGCAAAGAATTCCAAGATTACATCATACCTTCAGGCAACATTTGGTACAATGTATTTCTGGATGGAATGGACTTCTATGGGAAAACCGGATTCATTATGGGTGACCCAAAGGACGGGAATTTCACACTTTCGTATTCCAGAGATGGGGGCAACAAATGGTTCCAGTGCGAGGGACAGGTCAGTAATATGGACGAAGAGGCCGGATTCGCAGCAAGCGGAACAAATGTTCAGGTATTGAACGACAGTACCTTTATTTTCGTCACCGGTGGTAAAAAGAGCCGCTTTTTCATTTCAAAAGACATTGGTAAAACATGGGAATCCACTTCCCTTCCCTTTCTCACCAGCGTAACAAGTGGTGCTTTCTCCATCCACATGATCGATCCAATGAATGGAGTGCTTGTTGGGGGAGACTACGCAAATCCTGACCTCAATCGAAACGTCGCTTTCTACACTGAGGATGGAGGTAAGTTCTGGCTCAATGCGGAGGAACAGCCGCGTGGTTACCGTTCG
>JBKCAB010000803.1:0-1437 GCA_046307935.1 Bacteroidota bacterium
ATGATTTCCTGGGTGTAAAAAGCGTAGCTGTATTCAAAGGAAAGATCAAAACTTCAGACGGGTCTCCCCTGCCAGAGGATTTCGCAATTAACTTCAAGTTGAGTTGCGATGATTGTGAAGATTCCGAATCAACCAAAGTTATTTTCCCGCGTCTTAAGGATGGTATGTTCATGACAGGACTAAAGCCTTGTAAAACCTTCCGCATCGCTTACATAAATGCATCAGACAATAAGACCATGCAAGAGGAAACATTCACGACAGAATGTAATGTTGACTATCAGGAAATTTACCGCGAATTGATCCTGGACGTTCCGACAAGGACCATCATTGTTCCGAAAGATACCGTAGTTGAAATTGACCCTGTGGATGTAACCACCTGGAAGAACATAGAATTTATGCATTACTTTGACTACAACAAAAATAAGCTCACCATGTCCAAAGGTGATCTGAAACGTTTTGTAAAGGATATCGAGGAACAGCTTAAAGCGGGGCGTCCGAAGATTACAATCAATGTATATTCATCCGCATCAAATGTTCCAACGAAGACTTTTGAGTCGAATGAAAAGTTAACAGCGATCAGAGCCGAAAACATGAAGTATGACCTATCGACCTATTTTGAATCTTCTGCTGAATTTAAAGGAAAGGTGAATGTAGTAATCGTATCCGCAGTTGTGGATGGCCCTGCTTATGATAATGACTTCAGAAACCGAAGCAAATACAAACCATATCAGTTTGTTGGATTAAAGACAGAGTAAATTCACATTGAATCACATTGAGTTAGGCGAGATATTTGATTAAATTTGTCTTTCAAAATCAATTAATGAAAGCAACTTATTTATTACTTTTATTTTTTCTGTTTAACATTTCTTTTTTATACAGTCAAATTAAACCTGATGAAATCGATGCGCTAATAAAAAAAGGTGCAGAGCCGGAATTAGTCCGTGAAAACTCGCGACTAATGCAGGAAGGATTCCTTTACTATGCGGACAAGATCGCAACAAAGTTGTTGGAATTCGATCCGAAAAGCTGTAACTACAACTACCGAAAAGGGTTCACGACCTTGTACTCCTTACAAGATCCGAGGGAGGCACTACCCTATCTTTCCCTAGCTGTTTCGAATACCAATAAGAACTATGATGCCTTTAATAAAAGTGAAAAGGCCGCACCGCATGACGCACATTATCACCTTGCCGAGTGCCTTCACAAGCTGGAGGAATTCGACAAAGCCATCGAACAACTCACTTTGTACAAGGATAAATCCCGTGAAGAGTCCGAACTACTCTCATCAATTGACCTAAAAATTCAACAGATTGCGAATGCTAAGAGAGCGTCAAAGGGAAATGATCAGATCATGCCGGCGCTACAGCTGAATACTCCATTCCCTGATTTCGCTCCTCTTATTTCACTTGATGGAAAACGTATTTTATACACCGCCAG
>JBKCAB010000804.1:0-3328 GCA_046307935.1 Bacteroidota bacterium
TTTATGGAGTCATTAACAATCAATGTATCGACAAGGTTATTTCTGAAATTCAGGTATTCGATGGTGATCGGTGATCCATGGTCCGGAAACTCAACGGGTATCGAAAATCGATTGAGTCCTATGCCCAGTGGCTCAAGCTCCGTCATATACATCTTCTCGGCATACGTGTATTGTAGCTTTCCGTTGTTGATCCGAAACCACAAATGAGGCTCATGCGAATAAATGAAATTCGACTGTTCGCCTTCACGGATCAACATCAGTCCTTCAAAACTAATGAAGCGTGTGATTGCAGCTCCCACAAGTATCACCAGAAAGGACAGGTGAAACATCAACATGGCGATCTTTTCCCGCTGAAACATGCGGTATCGAATGATATTCGCAATGAGTAAAACCGCAAGATAGGTCAACAGAATCTCAAACCATAGCGCATTGTAAATAAGGATTTTTGCCGTCTGTATGTCATACGTAGATTCGATAAGTGTTGCCCCGCCGATGGCCAAAAGAAAAACGATCATTGAGACCGCCATCATGCGCATCGAAAAAAGGGAACTGAGAAATTTATCCATCCGATCTGGTTTGTTGTGGCAAAAATACGGATTGACGGCCTATGAAATTACGAACTCCGTAAAAAAGCGAATCTTTAAAGGTGACAACAACTTTTTCGCCTGTTTGTTGGTTCGATGCAATGAAAATTCTCGGTATAATTACATTTCTGCTGAATTGCAAAATGATTCAGCCATAACTGCCCGTTCGGAGCAATACCAGAGTACAAGCCTCCTCTGTTACGATTCCTGCATCGCGCAAAAGTTCAATAAATACTGTGTTTTCAGTCCCCGGATTAAAGATCACGCGTCTCGGACCCAGATCAACAATTCGCTGATAGTACTCTTTCTGGTGAGCCGGATTGATATACAAGGTTACTGTATCAACCTGCCATGATGTATCCCAAAGAGTGATTATCTCGGTTTCGTCAATTCTTCCTTTCCTTTTTCCAAATGCAATTACCGGATAGCCATACGATCTCAGTAACCTCACGGCCATGTTTGCATACCTGGAAGGCTCTTCACTTGCCCCCAAGACAAGCGTCACTGTGGTTTTATCGCCACTCCTCAATGAGCAGAAAGAAAAGATTCAACATTCCTTTGGATCCGCTCCTCAATGGATGAAGTATCGGCTTTTTCAAATGTTTTGCCAGTGATCATTTCAAACAATTCGATATACCTGTCAGTGATCGTTTCGACAAATTCATCCGGCATGAAAGGCATTTGCTGTCCTTCCAGCCCCTGGAAATCATGTTCGATAAGCCACTGTCTAACGAACTCTTTAGAAAGCTGCTTTTGAGTTTCATTGCTATCTTGTCTTTCCTGATAACCTTCGGCATAGAAATACCGCGAAGAATCAGGTGTATGGATCTCATCAATGAGAACTACTTCGCCGTTACGCAATCCAAATTCGTATTTTGTATCCACAAGGATAAGTCCCCTTGCTGCAGCCATTTCTGTACCTCTCTGAAAAAGTGCTCTTGTGTATTGCTCCATTTTAAGATACACCGCTTCTTGAACAATACCTCGGGAAAGAATATCCTCTCTTGAAATATCCTCATCATGACCTTCCTCCGCCTTAGTTGCAGGTGTAATGATTGGCTCCGGAAAACGATCATTTTCCTTCATTCCTTCTGGCAACACTACACCACAAAGCATGCGTTTCCCAGCCTTGTATTCTCTGGCTGAATGTCCGGCGAGATATCCTCTGATGACCATCTCTACTCTGATCGGCTCGCAGGCATGACCAATGGCAACATTTGGATCTGGGGTTGCCAATAACCAATTTGGACAAATGTCCCGCGTTGCCTCCAGGAACATGGTTGCCACCTGATTGAGCACCTGGCCTTTGTATGGAATTCCTTTAGGTAAAATGTGATCGAATGCCGAAATTCGGTCAGATGCGACCATCACCAAGAGGTCATTATTGAGCGTGTACACATCCCTTACTTTTCCTTTATAAACATTTTTCTGACCGGGAAAATGAAAATCGGTTTTAACCAGTGCGTTGCTCATGATTGAATATTAGAATTGTTTAGAGATCGTGGGGACGATGATCGTCCTTCTTTTTTTCTTTTTGTTTATCGATACGTTCTTGCTTTTCCGCCTGCTCTGCTTTGTCAAAAGCATCCACAATACGTTTTACAAGACTATGCCGGATCACATCGCTCTGTCCCAGTCGGATGATACCAATACCTTCTACCTCGTTCAGGATATCGAGTGCATAGGCCAATCCAGAACGCTGACGATGCGGAAGATCAACCTGGCTCATATCACCTGTGATGACAAACTTGGCTGTCATGCCCATGCGCGTGAGGAACATTTTCATTTGCATGGATGTGGTATTTTGTGCCTCATCCAGAATAACGAAAGCTTTATCGAGTGTCCTACCTCGCATGAATGCCAGTGGTGCGATCTCAATGATCCCAAACTCGATCATTTCCCGTAATTTTTCCGGCGGGATCATGTCACGTAGCGCATCGTAAAGCGGCATTAGATAAGGATCCAACTTTTCTTTGAGGTCACCGGGAAGAAATCCAAGGTTCTCTCCTGCCTCTACAGCAGGTCGGGTGAGCACAATGCGTTTTACCTCTTTGTTCTTAAGCGCTCTCACAGCTAGGGCAACAGCCGTATATGTTTTTCCTGTTCCTGCTGGTCCTACTGCAAAAACCATATCGTTTGTGTCGATCGACTGCACCAGCTTTTTCTGATTGAGCGTCCGTGCTTTGATCTTGAGACCCTGGTTTCCATGCACAATGGTTTCAGAACCATCATCCGAAGAGAGCATTTTTTCCCCTTCATCGAGCATGAGGTTATCGATGTTATTCTCGGTAATACTGTTGAATTTAGCGAAATGCCGAAGGATCAGTTCGAATTTCCGTTCAAATTCATCCATGAGCTCCTCATCACCGTGAATGGTCAATACGTTGCCCCGTGCCACTACCTTTAACTTCGGGAAGAAACTTTTGATATGTTTGAGCTTTGAGTTGTTGACACCGAACAGCTCAGCCGGGTTCACCCCATTGATTTCGATCTTTTTCTCCTGCAAGCTTAATAATTTGTACTGAAGCTACACGAAAATAGCCCGATTAAACTTATTTTTGAGTCAAAATTAGGAAAATAATTCTGCAAAAAAGAAGACCCCGCCCAGCACGATGAAAATTATCACCCTTACCACCGATATGGGTATTCAGGACCATTACTCAGCAGCTATAAAAGGTGCTATTCTCAGCAGGGTTCAGGATGCACGAATCGTTGATATATCGCACAATGTAAAACCGTTTGAC
>JBKCAB010000805.1:0-1419 GCA_046307935.1 Bacteroidota bacterium
TAATCGGAAAAGAACGTTTCTATTACAAACAGTTGAACAGTACCTGTTTTTACATTGGACGATCCAAATCTCCTCAACTTGTCAAAACCGAGGAAAAGGTGCTGCTTAAGATCACCGGTTCACTGGCGCCATTGACCCGAATTACCGGAAGCGGTTGGGGAATTTCACTACTGAAACTGTTACCAATCTACCAGGCTAGCAATAAACTGGCAGCATCAACAGAGGAGATCAATCTATGCGTAGTAAAGACCTCATCGAAAAATTCCACACTTACGGGGAGTCTATCTTTCAAACCAGGGTTTTATCCAATGTCGGAGGTGATGCGCTTTCTCCTGGTCAGTCAGCTTGTAAACAGCAATTAAGGCTTGATCAACGGATCAATGAACCCTGAAGTCGTGAAAGATAACTGACGGACTGAAGCATTCGCGAACCATACCAACTGCACATCTCACCGTCCACCAGCATGATCTCAGAGCCCTGAAATCGTTCCTGAAATAATGCCAAATGTTCTTCTTTGAAAGGATAGGGTTCTGTACTCAGAAATACCACATCGGGCTCTCCGAAAGAAGTATTCCACTCCGGATAGCGTTCTTCACGACAGTGGTTGACGAAACCCACTGACTCAAGAACCGAATGAATGAATGTTCCAGTTCCGGCAACGTAGTCCGGATCTTTCCAGATAAAATAGAGAAATGTGCGCTGAACGTGCAACTCAGAAAGGCCAGTGAAACCGGACCTTATTTGATCGATCAGCTCAAGCGAGCGTTCTTTTCTGCCAACAATAGAACCAATCGTTGAGATCATTTCCAGGGCTTCATCAATCGTTGTAATATCACTCATCCAAATGGGAGCGACCTTTTCCAATGCAAGAATATCATTTAAAGAATTCTCTTCTTTATTGCCTATGATCAGGTCAGGATTCAATTCACGTATGAGTTCGATATTCAATTGCTTAGTACCTCCAACACGCTGTTTCTGTTTGTACCATCTCTCTGGATGAACACAGAACTTCGTGATTCCTATAACTTCAGATTCAAGCCCCAGATCATAAAGCAATTCGGTCTGAGAGGGCACAATTGATACAATTCTCTGAGGAGGCAACGGAAGTCTTACCTCACGACCCAACTGATCCTCAAAGATCGTCTCCATCAAGACATTGCTGAAATAATATCGTAACGCGTTACGATGTGGTAGTTCCCATCTTCAAGCTCCACGATCACTGCAGGTGTATCCTTGTTGATCAATCTGCAAAGATCGTCTAAATGCACAGTTGAACGTACCACCGGGAAGGCTGGTTTCATAATCGACGAGATCGGAGCGTCCCGCAACTCCGGATCATCGATCAAGAGTTGGTACATGTGACTATCATCAATCGAACCAACGATCTTTCCGTCTTTCAAAACAGGTATCTGCGAGATC
>JBKCAB010000806.1:0-303 GCA_046307935.1 Bacteroidota bacterium
AGCTGGCAAAAACCAACTCTGAATGGTTCACGAGTTTCTGTCCGGTTACTGAGCTGATTGAAATTTCATGCACTGATTCGATCAAATATGAGATCAACTCCTCCTTCAATTGAACAGCTTCAGATGGATTACAATTGGCCAGTTCAGAATAGGACACAAATACACTATCAAGGGATGACACTCTCAGATTGATTGTTCTGTAAAACCGTTGAGCATAGGATGCACAAGCACTATCCTTCACAGTACTTTTCCCTATCAATCGTGAAGATTGAATCAATGCATCAATCTCATTGGAAACAACTA
>JBKCAB010000807.1:0-7869 GCA_046307935.1 Bacteroidota bacterium
ATAATGCACGACTGAAAGATATTACCCGGATACAGCGTGGAGATCTGTATAGTTGGCATACCTCCAAACATAGTGCCCGTCCACAACGGTTCCTGCCCAGTCTTTTCACGGAACATCTGCGTTTCCTGCGACATTCCAAGGAATTGCTCTACGTCATGTTGGCGTAAGTTGTATCCGTCGAACTCCGGTGAAAAGTAAAAAACCGTTACAAGCATGAACACGGCCAAAACCGCAAAATGCGGCCAGTTATTTCTGAAAAATTCTTTCATATACTGAAAATAATCGTTGGCTAAAAGTAAGAAATTAATTGACGGAGGATCATTTCAGCTCTTCGAAATCCACATCCTCAGCTTCCTGTTTTTCGAAAGATGTCGCCTTTTTTCCTTTCAGAATATTGACCTTTCCAAAATTCCTCAGCTTTTCATTGCGCTCACGGTTTGCTTCCCGCTGGTTTTCAGATAGTCTCCTTTCTTCATCCAGATTGCGTTTGGCGATCATAAGTCGTCCTATGAAACGCAGAACAACAAGTATCCCAATAACGATCAGGACCGTTCTGAAAATTCCGGTTATGCTGCCTTCAATAACCACTATCGGGAAAGGTGCATGTTGCGTTCTGAATAGATCTTGGTGAAGAAAGGATCCTTCAGGTCCTTAATGAAACGAATTGCTTCACCTGTTGATTTCATCTCCGGCCCCAGTTCCTTTTTTACATCAGGGAACTTTTCATAAGAGAAGACAGGGATCTTGATCGCATAGCCGTTCCTTTTTGGTGCGAACGTGAAATCTTTCACTTTTTTCTCTCCAAGCATAACCTTTGTCGCATAATTCACATACGGCTCGTCGTAGGCCTTCGCAATGAATGGAACCGTTCTGGAGGCCCTTGGATTGGCTTCGATCACATAGACCTTATCGTCTTTTATCGCAAATTGGATATTGATGAGTCCTTTGGTCTTCAACGCCACTGCAATTTTCTTGGTGATATCCTCGATCTGCTGCATCACGAAATCGCCCAAATTATATGGAGGCAGCAATGCATAGGAATCACCCGAATGGATACCTGCAGGTTCGATATGCTGCATGATTCCGATAATGTAGACATCTTCACCGTCACAGATCGCATCAGCTTCAGCTTCGATCGCGCCACCCAGGAAATGATCAAGGAGGATCTGATTACTGCCCATTTCGTTGATGATATCCACCACGTGATGCTCCAATTCTTCCTTGTTGATGACGATCTTCATCTTCTGTCCGCCCAATACGTAGGACGGACGAACCAACAAAGGAAATCCAAGCTGATCGGCAAGTTCCAGGGCTTGTTCTGCGCTTTCCACCACACCGTATTCCGGAAATGGGATGTTGTTCTCTGCGAGTACTTTTGAAAAACGTCCGCGGTCTTCTGCCAGATCCAAGGCTTCAAAGCTGGTACCTAGGATCTTCACACCGTAACGATCAAGCTTTTCCGCCAGCTTCAATGCCGTTTGTCCCCCAAGTTGAACAATGACACCTTCCGGTTTCTCGTGCTGAATGATATCGTATATATGCTCCCAGAAAACCGGTTCGAAATAAAGCTTATCTGCTGTATCAAAATCGGTCGAAACTGTTTCCGGGTTACAATTGATCATGATCGTCTCATACCCACATTCTTTGGCAGCGAGAACACCGTGAACACACGAATAATCGAATTCGATACCTTGTCCGATCCTGTTTGGCCCTGATCCGAGGACAACGACTTTTTTACGATCGGAAACAGCACTTTCATTTTCGTATTCAAATGTGGAATAATAATAAGGAGTCTGTGCTTCGAATTCAGCAGCACAAGTATCCACCAACTTGTAGACGCGCTTGATGCCGAATTCCTGACGTTTCTTGTAGACCTCCGACTCCAGACACCTCAACAGGTGTGCAATCTGACGGTCGGCATAGCCTTTCTGCTTTGCCTCGAACATCAAGTCTTTTGGGAAGTTGTCCAAGTGGTATTTTTCCATCCGTCTTTCCAACTTGATCAGGTCTTCGATCTGCTTGAGGAACCAGATATCGATCTTGGTCTTTTCTACGATCGTCTTGAACGGAATTCCAAGTTTGATCGCATCGTAAATATGGAAAAGACGGTTCCAGCTGGGATGTTCCAGACTATAAAGGATATCATTCTGATTGGTCAGCTCTCTTCCATCGGCTCCCAGTCCGTTCCTGTTGATCTCGAGCGATTGACATGCCTTCTGGAGTGCTTCCTGAAAGGAACGTCCGATCCCCATAACTTCACCTACGGATTTCATCTGAAGTCCAACCTGGCGATTCGTGCCCGGGAATTTGTTGAAGTTCCACCGAGGAATTTTCACGATGACGTAATCCAGCGTAGGTTCGAACAGCGCAGAAGTGGTCTTAGTAATCTGATTACTCAGCTCATTCAGGTGATATCCAATGGCCAGCTTGGATGCGATCTTAGCGATCGGATATCCCGTTGCCTTGGATGCGAGAGCCGATGAACGTGAAACCCGAGGATTAATCTCAATCGCAATGATATCCTCTTTTTCATCGGGGGAAACCGCAAACTGAACATTACACCCTCCGGCAAAATTCCCTATCGAACGCATCATTAAGATCGCCATGTCCCGCATACGCTGAAAGGTCGTGTCGGAAAGGGTCATTGCAGGAGCTACCGTGATCGAATCTCCGGTATGGATCCCCATGGGGTCAAAGTTTTCGATCGAACATATGATGACGACATTATCGTTTGCATCGCGCAACAATTCCAATTCAAACTCTTTCCATCCCAAAAGTGCCTTGTCAATCATTACCTCATGGATCGGCGAAAGCTGAAGTCCGCGCTCCAGCAAATTATCGAACTCCTTTGGCTCATGAAGAATAGAAGCTCCGGAACCTCCAAGCGTGTATGATGGACGAATACAAAGCGGGAATCCGAACTCCTGTGCAATCTCTTTACCTTCAAGGAATGATTTCGCAGTTTTCTGAGGCGCCATGGGCACACCGATCTCGATCATCAGATCGCGAAAAGCCTCTCTGTTCTCAGTGATCTCGATCGCATTGATATCAACACCGATGATGCGCACTCCAAACTCTTCCCAGATGCCCATCTCATCGCATTTGATGCAGAGATTGAGGGCAGTTTGACCGCCCATTGTTGGTAATACTGCATCGATCTTGTGTTTTTTAAGTATTTCGACGATACTTTCCGGCTCGAGTGGTTGCAAATAGACGTTATCTGCAACTACCTTGTCGGTCATAATAGTAGCCGGATTGGAGTTGATGAGCGTTACTTCAATTCCTTCTTCTCTCAATGATCTTGCCGCTTGGGATCCGGAATAATCAAATTCACATGCCTGTCCGATTACAATTGGTCCGCTACCAATGATCAGGACGGACTTAATAGAGGTGTCTTTTGGCATTACCTGCGCTTTATGGAGTTCAAAATGTATTCAACAAATTGAGCGCAAATTTACTAAAATGAGGTCTGCTGTGAACCAATCAACAGGTACAGAAAGAAGAAAAGTCTTGAACAACTTTTTAACAAAATTGCGTGATGACTATGGAAATATGCTGTCGCGTTGCTCTTTCGATTTGTTTAAATTTGTCTCTGAAGAAAATGGTTAAAGTGCACATTCGAAAGATCAGGATCACATACTTCACAGCCATTTTGGCCGGGCTGTGTTGCGCATTGTACTTAGCTATTTCTTTTGTATCCGGATTTGGTGAAATTGATGAGGACACCTACATCATTTTCGGCGCACCTTATGCTGTCGATATCTATCTTGGTCAACGTTGGGGAGTGGTCACCAACTCTTTCATTCATGTAATCTGGTACCAGCTTGCTGTGAATATCATTTTGCTGCTCATTTTCGGTCCGATCATCGAAAAACGGAGTGGACCCTTTCGACTTTTCTTATTTGGATTGGTCGCTTCCACTGTAACCTCGTGTGTTCAATTGGCATTATCGAATGATGCCGGCTTGGGTTTGTCCGGTGTGAACTATGCACTCTATGGATTTTGCCTCGTTAAAAGCTACACAGACACACGCTACAATGATCTCCCGATGGGAATCCTGAGCGCCCTAATGTTCACCATTTTGGCACTTTGCATCTATCTCAATCTTTTTCAATCGTGGAACTTCGGCCTGGCTTCGATGTACTCAGGGTTCGTGTGGGGATGCCTTACGGCCACGCTTTCGATCAAGCCCATGAAATACATAAGTGGTTCCATACTGTTCTCCGTAGCCGTTCTTTGCGCTGTCAGTCTTTTTTATGCTCCATGGTCAGCTGAATGGCAACTCGGCCGTGGCGTGTTAGCGCACGAGCAAGGAAGAAAAGAAACTGCCTACCGATATTACCAAAAATGCCTGTCGATGAAACCGGGCCACAAACTTGCCAAAGAGAACCTGAAGTTAATGCACATTGACGAGCTAAGTGAACAAGCTTATTCCGCGCATGTTTCGGGCGATTATTCGAAGGCGCGTGACTTGTATCTCGAGATCCTAAGAATGGATAGAAATAACCGATGGGCGAAGGAAAATCTAAATCAACTTCCCTAATGGATTACCGAACATGCACTGTTGTTCAAGGCGAGCTCCGTTTGGAATATTATGTATATGGTAGCGGACAAAAGACGATCATTTGTATGCACGGACATGGCCGAGGAGCCGATGATTTTGCCTTTCTTGCAGCACATGAAAGAAAGGTAATATCTATACATTTGTTCCACCACGGAAATTCGGTATTTCCGGAAAACAGGATCGAAAAAGATCCATTGCGAACAGAGGAATTCCTTACACTCTTCTTGGAGATCCTCGAAAATGAACATGTGCAGAAGTTTCATTTGTTTGCTTTCAGTCAAGGAGGTCGCTTTTCACTCTGCTTGCTGCCCGAAATGCCTGAACGGATACTATCGTTAACACTCATTTCACCCGATGGAATGGACAACAACAGTTTTTACAACTGGAGTTCACGAAGACCGTGGGCCAGAAGACTGTTCGTGAGCTGGGAAAAAAATCCTAAAAAACTTAAACGGCTCAGCAAAATCGCGACCTCACTGAAACTAATGCGACCTAAGGTCAGAACATTTGTGAATGAATTTTCGGATGACCGCACAACATTTAAACGCGCTTCGTTGACCTGGAGAGGATTCAGAATGCTTCAACCTGATCAGATTCAGATCGGAAAAACGATCGAAGAACACAAGACACCATTTTTGATCATCATGGGCAGTCATGATCAGGTCATACGACCAAAACAAGCCTACGATTTTGCCCGACGCTGCAAGCTTGATAATGTGGTACAGGAGGTAAACAACGGGCATAATTTCTTCAAGCCAACGTCTATAAATAAGTTCATTCAATTCCTGCCTTTTTTGGATAAGTATCTATATTTGTTAAAATGACAGCTATGCAGCAGATCCTCAGCAAGAAAGACATCGATCAAAAGATCATCCGATTGGGTTACCAGGTGCTTGAGAATTGTTTTGAAGAACCGGAGATATACCTTGGAGGAATCTGTGGCAATGGACTAAAAATGGCAGAAAGGATCAAAGAAATCATTCAATCGGAATCAGATCAGAAAATTGAGGTTTTTGAGATTAAGGTGAATAAAGATGAACCATGGAGTGAGCCGATCGGACTTTCCATTCCACAGGAGAAACTGAAAAATGCTTACATTCTGCTCATTGATGACGTATTGAACTCCGGCAAAACCATGCAACATGCGCTGATCAAGTTCCTTGAGCAACCAACCAAAGCGATCAAGACTGTTGCGCTAGTTGACCGCACACACAGAAGATATCCGATAAAAGCAGATTTTGTAGGGATCAGCTTGTCTACCACGCTGAAGGAAAGAGTTGAGATCGTTATGAATGGCGAGGAAACCTATGCTTACCTGCAATGAAAAAACTAACGGAATCGACATCCAACTACGACCAGCTCGAAAAAATGTCGACCGTCGAGCTGCTGGCTAACATTAACCGGGAAGATCAAACAGTACCTCTCGCAATAGAGAAAGAAATTCCTGCCATTGAATCATTTATTAATGCCTGTTTTGGGCGAATGCAAAAAGGCGGAAGACTTTTTTACATTGGTGCCGGTACGAGTGGCAGACTCGGGATCGTCGATGCCAGCGAATGTCCTCCGACTTTTGGTGTACCCCAGGGTCTGGTCATCGGTATCATTGCAGGCGGAGATTCTGCGATCCGGAAAGCGGTCGAATTTGCTGAAGATGACAGAGAACAGGGATGGAACGATCTGCTCGAATATGACATCAATGCCTTAGATACCTTAGTTGGAATTGCCGCATCAGGAACCACTCCTTATGTTCTGGGAGCCATTCAAAAAGCAAAGGAAAATGGGGTACTAACCGGCGGGATCAGCTGTAATCCGGGATCACCACTTTCACTTGAAGCTGAATTCCCAATGACCCCGGCTGTTGGGCCTGAATTTGTCACGGGCAGTACACGAATGAAATCAGGAACTGCTCAAAAGCTGGTGCTCAACATGATCTCTACCTCGCTAATGATCAAACTGGGCCGGGTTAAAGGGAACAAGATGGTTGACATGCAGCTCAGTAACAACAAACTTATTGACAGAGGTGTACGCATGATCATGGAAGAAACCGGCATCGGCAGCGAGTTGGCTGAAAAGCTACTCAAAGAACAGGGATCGGTGAGGAAGGCCGTAGACCACTTTCGGACAAAATAAAAGGGGACTTTCGCCCCCTTAAATACCGTTATTTAACTGTTCTGCTGAATTCCCTGAATTCCACCTTGTTCGAATCGAAAGTAAAAAGATCCATGAACTTGGATAATGCTACTTCCTTATCTATCGTTCGCACATAAAAATACTTGGCAAGATCCAATCTGTCAGATTCAAAAGTAAAAATACTGATCAACTCACAGGCCTGAGCTGCGGTCATGCAATGAGCCACCATGTCCTTCTCGAGTTGCTCCTTACGGTCAGCTTCAAAATTCAGTTTCTTTAAATCCGAAATCAACTTTTTCTCATCAGCAAGGATATTTTGACATTTCACGGAAGAAACTGACTGATTGTTGGTGTTTGCGGAAGATGGTGGTGTTTGAGTCGGTTTCACTGCTGCTGATTGAGATCCACCGGCTCCATTTGTCATATTCGTTGAAGTTACTACAGTTGTCTCACTTGTCTGGATCGTTGACGATGATTGTTGTGTCTGATTGCCTGTACCTGACATATTCACGGAAATATTCATTCCTCCCTGACCATTGTTCAAGGTTGGATCCTGAATATTCACGTTCATATTGATACCTACATTTCCAGGTTGACCAGTATTCGAATTATTCGTATTGATAGACTGGTTGGTTGTCACCGTCTGCCCAACTGATCCATTATTTCCAGACATGTTAACCGACGTATTCGGCGTATTGACCACGGGTGCAGGAGCAGGAGCATCAGAATATACGGTCTGGTCAGTTGGTCTGTAAACAACCGCATTTTGAGCCGGCGCCTGACTGCCCGATGACGGCTCCATACCAATCAATTGCAACTTGCCCTTACCCTTCTTGAAAACGACTCTCGTGGTAATCAAGGATGGCTCATCTATCAGGAAATTCTTATCAATATCACCGGTCTTTCCGTCTGCAAAGATCAATTTCACCGAATATGGACCATTTTGGATTCCACTGACCGTCACATTTGTTTGTGGTACCGAATTTTGCTTGATCCCGTTGAGGATCACATAGAATTGCTGGCCTCCGTTGTTAAAAATAGAGAGCGTACTTTGTGCAAATGAGAACGAAGCGAAAATTGTGCTAAGAATAAGTATTAAATGTTTCATGAAAAAAAAATTAGATCATACATTTTTTGAAAGTGTTGCAAGATAAGGAAATGGAATGAGATCATAA
>JBKCAB010000808.1:0-581 GCA_046307935.1 Bacteroidota bacterium
TTATAAAACATTTGCATGCGAATCCAATGTGGAGCATCCTCATCATTACCATGAATTCCGCTCCTTTTATCATGGAACCATAGTTCATACCGCTGATAGTTGTTGTTCAGGAGTGTTTGTTCAGTAAAACTCAGTTTCATGATCCTCGTTGCCTTGTCACAATTGCAATCACAATTCGATACCGAGCTGCGGATAGTTTTGTCCAACCATGCATGAACCGGTAAATAGACACCTTTCTGTTCCAGGTCGGTAAAACTGAGGCGGATGATTCCTTTCAATGGTTCAACGATAAGTAGGACACGCATGTAATCAACTTCTTCCATAAGTTCAATCAACGGTGATTCGGAGTGTTTTTCTACTTCGGAGTTTGCATGGAATGCATTCATATTTAATGACCTGCCTTTAAGGTACTCTTTCGAGAAAAAACGTTCCATCAGGAGATTGATCTGCTCAATGGTATTTTCCCCAACCAAATGGTCTGGAGTCGACATGCAGCTAAAGGTGACTGAAGTATAGATGCCTTCCAAGATCACTACCCTGTTAAAGAGCTGAAACAAAGGTTCCTCCGGTTCAGAATAAAC
>JBKCAB010000809.1:0-653 GCA_046307935.1 Bacteroidota bacterium
GATCTTGTGAGTGCAAGTTTCCCCAATCGATCCGTTAGAAGTACATCGACACCGCATTGATAAAAAACAAATTCCGGTTGAAAACGCTGAAGAATATTTTCCAGTGACCTTTCCAGCGCATACAAGTATTCTTTATCACCCGTCCCGTCCTCTAGCTCAACATCCAGATCGGAACGTTCCTTACGTATTGGATAGTTATTCCTACCATGCATACTGAATGTGAATACGTTTTGATCAGACCCAAAGATCTCCGCTGTTCCGTTGCCTTGGTGAACATCGAGATCAATGATCAGTATTTTATCTGCAGCATGTTGTTCTATTAACCATTTCGCAGCGATCGCCTGGTCATTCATCAAGCAAAAACCCTCCGCCTTGGCTGAAAAAGCGTGATGCGTTCCACCAGCTATGTTCATGGCAGCGCCAAATTCAAGCGCCAGCTCCGCACATTTCCTTGTACCTTCCATGATCATCCGTTCACGCCTGATCAAACTTACTGAATGGGGAAATCCACTCTGGCGTTGCTCTCTCGGGCTCAGTTGCAGATTATATAATCGATCGAGATAATCTTCATCGTGTGCAAGTTCGGCTGCTTTCCTGGATATCTCAACAGGCGAAAAGAAATTGTTCGATGTTAAAGTACCCTCGTGCAACAA
>JBKCAB010000810.1:0-3279 GCA_046307935.1 Bacteroidota bacterium
CATTGTAATAAGGATTTGATCGAATTGCTAACTCGACTTCATGAATTGCAAGCAGGATCTTTTTTCGTTGTTCTTCGTAAATTTCAATCGTTTCTGCTTTTCCCAGACTGAATTGAACTTGAAGGTCCTGAAGCCGCCCTATCAAGTCTTGATAAATTTCTTTACCATCTTCAATCTTCTGTACAATCTCTTGCGTGTAAGAAGCGTACTTCTTTTTCATGGTTTCATAGGCATCAAGGGCCTCCATTTTCCCCAGACTTAATTGTACCTGGAATTTTTCGAGTTCATCGGCGCCAGTGCGCAGAGCATCTGCCAAATAGTCGAGAACATGTGTGTTTTCTTTTGTGTCCATTGCTGATCATTTTAGACCGCAATTTAGAAATAGAGATACCCACAAAAAATGACTTAGATCAGCTTTCCTTTTTTCTTCTCCTCAATGCTTTTAGCTGCTCGTAATCGATCCAGTAGAGTACTTTGAGTGAAAGGCTGTTGGCTGGTGAGTTTTCAAAAGTGCTCCGGATATTATTGATGTAGTCTGCGGAAGGGTCATTACCCGTTACAAAAATGGAGTTTTTCCATACCAATGAAAGCTCACTTCCAGGCAGAAAGATCCATCTGTAAACAAGGTCTATGGTGAAGGCATTGAAGTTTACGTCATACGCGGAAGTACCGTCCGAGCTGAGTCCCTCGTAATCGGTTCTGTCAAGTCGTCCATTGTCGAGCAACTGATAGAAAAAGTTATAGCGTATGTTGGACGAATAATGACGCATACGGAACGTGATCCCCATCGTGTTGGTCATCGTGTAGTTGATGTTGAGTGTATTTGTGGTGTTCATTCGGTTCCTGTTACCGAAAACAATGTAGTTCTGTAATTCGGCAGGTTCGGCAAAAGGCAATGCATAACCTTCACTGTTGTACTGAAAAGATTGATTCCATTCATGGATCAGGAACAACGTATTGGTAACTCGTAAGCGTGTACTCCAGCGGTAATTCCATTCCCACCAGTCAGCCCTGCCGACATAGATGTATTCGATTCCTGCGTCAACAGCGAGACGTTTTTGATAATTCGTTGATATCCATCCCCCGATGTTCATCCATATGGGCCGTATGAAGTAGCTACCCTCTTTTCTTGGTTCAAAATAATCGTAGCTTTCGGTAATAGAACCATCCAGGTCAATACCGGCAGCGTCAAAATTCTTCGTCACAAAAACACTTCGCCCGTTGATGTATGTTGCGGTATACACATTCGGATAGAAAAGGCGGTTGTAGCTTCCTCCTAAACTAGTTATGATGCGGTTCATCAGTGACCATTTTGGATCGAAAATTCTGTACGACAAATTTGTGGAAACGACTTTTCGGTTGTTGACGACATTAAATCCCAGATCGTTTGGGTCATAGGTGTCTGACTCCTCAAAATACGAGATCGAACCTGCAAAGGCACCTCGCTTTTTTGCAGCGCTTAGTCCCCAGTTGTACCCCTGCCCATCCTCCATGCCTGTTTTGACGGAAATAGCCGAGCTGCCTGACAACGAATACGCATTATCTGCTGTGTTCAAGCTGAAATTCAATCCGCTCACATTGGCATCATAGAATTCGCCAGCTCGCCAGACATTGGTATTGGTGAGACTTACAAAACTGTTGTTTTTCAGATTCTGATCAGCAACCAGTACGCTGTAGTTGGTGATCGGAGAAGCAAGTATCTCACGCTCTTCACCACTTGATAAATTGACTGCAGTGGCATACTGAGGTGCCGTAATTCCGTTGAAAACTCCTAGTCCCAGACCATTGGACATTCTTCCTGAGAATTTACTGGCATTGTACAATTGCGTAGATCCTGGTACATTTTTAAGATATTCGTTGTCTTTCAGTAATGTTTGCAAAACTGAAAAAGGGGCCTGTACTCCGACCCGTCTGCTGTAGAAAAGTCCGGATTTATTGAAGAGTTCAGTACCCTCGGTAAAGAACTGTCTGTTCTCATTGAACTGGATCTCGAACGGACTCAGATTCAGGACCTGATTATCAAAAACGACTTGTCCGAAATCGGGTACAAGTGTCATGTCAAGCGTAAATGCTTCGTTGACCCCGTACTTGATATCCATACCCCCATTAAATGATCGGGTGAGACCAGTTGTATTATTTTCCGGGCTTGGTACACGGTCAAGGTATCCGGAAACGTAGGGGATTAGTGCGAGACGAACAGGTGGTTCTATCGATTCGATCCCAGTGAGATTTCCTGCCTGTGCAATTGTATTATTGAAGTCAGGAGATACCGGGTTCCAATAGACTTCCTCACGAAACCGGCTGATCTGTCGTATGAAATTGACTCCCCATGACTGTACGTTCGTTTTTGGAAAACGTATTGCTGAGTAGGGAATGCGAAATTCAACCACCCAACCGTTGTCAGTCTGACCAACGGCACTTTGCCATACCAAATTGAGATTGCCATCAGTACTCTCACCTATGATCTTCCCGTCGATCTGGACACCTCTGCTGGTTACCCAAAAAAAGAAGCCGTTCTGATCGTCATTGTAGGTGTCGAGCAGAATACCGAAATAATCCAGGTTGGCATTGATATCATCTCTAAGCGAGAGAACCTTTGAAACGGAATCTGTTTGATCTGCACAGAAAGCACCCACATAGATCGCCTCCCGGTCATACAGGATCCTAACCTTGGTTTCGCGTGAAGCTTTCGCACCGGGAAATGGTTTCAGTTGAATGAAATCGGAAGCGGGCTCTGCTAAACTCCAGGCTTCTTCTGTTAATCGACCATCGATCTCAATTTTTCCATCAATAGTTACAGCATGCAAGGTCTTCTGTCCGTTAGACAAAAAAGTGCAGAATAGGATCACTGCAGCGAGTAACGAAAGATTTCGGACCATCAGGTACAAAGATAGCGCTCTTCGCTGTCTGAACCAATCATTCGTAAGCTCAAAATAATTGGAAGTTCATCGCTTTTTAACGGTTCGGTAGTGATCCATAAATATGCGGCACATACAAAATGGGAAAAGGAAATGGGACTAAAAACCACTTCATTCAACCAATTGAGATAGGAATTTATCGTACTGTTTGTAGTTGATCTTCCTCTTCGAAAGAGTTCAAAATGATTGGGAAGTGAGTTGTTAGATTTGAAGCTCAGTTCTTGATTTAGAGCTCTTCGTAAAATGATCTTTCTAGTTGTTCACGATGATCGGGATGTGCAATTCCGATTAGTAATTGTGCTCTTTCATGTAAGGTTTTTCCATAAAGATTGACGGCGCCGTATTCGGTCACCACCCAATG
>JBKCAB010000811.1:0-1146 GCA_046307935.1 Bacteroidota bacterium
GTAGTGGCCCCAGGTATTGTCCAAGTATTGAGGATAAGATCAATCGTTTCGCGGAGCGGGATCGTCATCAGATCTTTGTTGAGCCAGAAGGCTGGAGAACTGTGGAGATCTATGTTAACGGTTTCAGCACATCACTTCCAGAGGATGTACAGTATGCTGCAATGAAAACTATACCGGGATTTGAGAATGTAAAAATGTTTCGTCCCGGCTATGCGATCGAGTACGATTATTTTCCCCCAACGCAGTTAAAGCATACACTAGAAACGAAATTGGTAGAAAACCTTTATTTCGCAGGACAGATAAACGGAACTACTGGTTACGAAGAAGCTGCCTGTCAGGGTTTAATGGCAGGGATCAATGCGCACAGAAAGGTTCATGAACAGAGCGCGTTTATACTGAGCAGGAACGAAGCATACATTGGTGTCTTGATCGATGATCTTATTACAAAGGGTACAAAAGAGCCGTATAGGATGTTCACTTCACGTGCAGAGTACAGAATTTTGTTGCGTCAGGATAATGCAGATATTCGTTTAACCCCGCTGGGTTACGAAATCGGCTTGGCTGATGAAACGGCATTGATGAAGGTTGAAAATAAGAATTCAGCCACCGCTAAGCTGAAGAATTCATTAAGGAGTATAGGTGTTCGTCCTGAAGACGCAAATCCGATTTTACGTGAGTTGGATAGTGCAACAATTGACCAACAGGTAAAATTGTCGAGTTTGTTAACACGTCCTCAAATAAGTATAGAGAACTTGTTAATTATGTCGAACGACTTGAAGCCTTTCGTTCAGGAGGCGTTGAATTTACATGAGGACAGTGCGGAGCAGGCGGAGATTCAAATGAAGTATGAGGGTTATATAAACCGCGAAGAAGAGCAAGCGAAAAAATTAACTCGACTGGAAGATTTGATAATTCCTGAGGACCTGAATTACCAAATACTGATGAGTTTGAGTAGTGAAGCAAAGGAAAAATTAGCTGCTATTAAGCCTGTAACGATTGGCCAAGCCTCACGAGTGAGTGGCGTAAGTCCAAGTGATATATCCGTTTTATTGATTTATTTAGGAAGGTAGATGAGCAGTTCCACGTGGAACATGACGATAAAATCAAAGGTCCGAAACTAAAAATCGGACCTTTTTTGTTTTTATT
>JBKCAB010000812.1:0-1536 GCA_046307935.1 Bacteroidota bacterium
CAATAGCCCGGGAGGAAGTGCTTTGGCCAGTGACGAGATCTGGCGAGAGGTGAAGTTGACGAACGCATCAAAAAAAGTAATCGTCTCTATGGGTGATGTTGCTGCTTCAGGGGGATATTACATCGCAAGCCCGGCAACGACAATCTTCGCAGAACCAACAACCATAACCGGTTCCATCGGTGTCTTTGGTATGATCCCCTATCTCGGGGCAATGTTCGAGAATAAGCTAGGTATCA
Source organism: Bacteroidota bacterium (assembly GCA_046307935.1). GTDB lineage: Bacteria > Bacteroidota > Bacteroidia > Flavobacteriales_D > Crocinitomicaceae > M0103. The sequence goes on from JBKCAB010000812.1 coordinate 237, forward strand.
CTTTTGACAGAGCAATGACGAATCAACATGCCGTTATGAGTACCAACCGTAAAATGACTGAAGAGGAACGGATGATCATCCAGGAGGAAGTGGATCAGATCTATGATGATTTCCTCAGCAGGGTAGCCGAAGGCAGGAAGATGTCAAAAGATCAGGTGAACGTGATCGCAAGGGGCCGGGTGTGGACAGGTCGTGATGCACAGAAGATCGGTCTTGTTGATGAACTCGGGGGCTTGAATGATGCGATTAATCATGCTGCAGAAAAATCCGGTATTCGAATGAAAGACATCAAAGTTCTCTATTACCCAATTCGAGAATCTGATAAGTTGTTAGAATTTCTTGAGGAACTGGAAGAAGATGAGGAAGGTCAGGGTATGGTCTCCATAAGAAGAGAGCAGCTTCCTGCAGAGCTGATGAACGAATACAGAAAGATCAAGCGATTGGAAAACTACTTCGGGATCCAAATGCGGATGCCAATTGAGATCCAATTGCACTGATTATAATTGATCAATAAGAAGATCAGGAGTTTCGACGCTTAAAACGCTGTTTCTCATTTGTCCATTGGTGACGACGCTTGGAGAATTGACTGGAAGATCGCTTCTTCGGATCGATTCTGTAGAGTATTCCAATAGTATAATTCGTATAATCAGCATCGGAACTGTATATATCAGTGACCAAAGCGAGCTTTCCGGAAGCTTGAAGCTGAGCACCCCAGCGGCGTGAGAACCAAAAATTAACACCAATATTCGTTTGAAATGTTGGCGTGACGGGCACTGCTCTCACAGCACGATAAGTCACTCCCAATCCCATGGAAATATAGGGATCGAACCACCGTGCACTTCGAAAGAAACGATTGAAACTGTACTTCACATTCAAATCGCCACTGACAAAGGCTCCTTCAACGCCTGAGGTATCATTGATCTGTCGGGATTTATTGTATTCATTGTAAACAAAAGCACCTTCCATGCTCCACCCTTTCTTGAAGTAACGATCGATAAAAAAACGGCTGGGAAACAACTCATAATTCCATGAACCAGAAATGTCGAACAGCTGACCAAATGCGTTCCCATTGTCATCTACAGCACTCCAGCTCAACCCAAACATCCACTTGTACGGATTCTTTTTCGTACGCAATACTGCCGGTTGTGAGATAGCCACCGGTGTCAGGACGATCATTAAAACAAGGATGGAAAACTTTTGCATAGCCCAGAAAACACTTTTACATAGATACCTCGTACAAACAAAGTTAAAAAAGTACTCCATAAAAAACCCCGAACTACTGCCGGGGTTACATTTCTAT
>JBKCAB010000813.1:0-3930 GCA_046307935.1 Bacteroidota bacterium
CTCTAAAAGTTTCCTTTGCTATAGTTGTTGTATTGAGTTCAACTGCTTGTAAAAAATGCAAGGTAGATTCCGCTGAAGTCAACAGTGGCGCAATAATACAAGGTGTGGTTTTCTATCCTTCAAGCGGTTATATGACTTCCAGTATGGGAGGAGATTATGTCATACAATCATCCGATTCATACGCGAATAATTTTGAGGTTTCCTTCGATGGTGGTGGTAAGGAGTCGGTAAACTATGCGAATTACACGATTCTTGCCTTCCCGGTTACCGCAAAGTGCAACGCTTCATTCGAACGCAATGTGAATATTGACGATGCAACGAATACCGTGAAATACACCATTAAAGTAACTCAATGCGATAATTGTCCGGAAGAACGATATACTGAAAACTACGTGCTTGTCCCTTCTTTCCCGTCGAACTATGAAGTGATCCGTGAACTTGAGATCGTGGACAAGAATTAAATCTGCTTGAACATGATCAAGGAAGGAGTAACTGCTGACCTGCTCGGATCATGTCCGATTTCAGATTATTCAGACGCTTCAGTACTGAGACACTTGTCTTAAACTTACGTGCTATTTCAGAAAGTGTGTCACCGGATTTCACGGTATACCTCTTCGGCATTACTTCCGGAAAAGACTTGGTCGGTTGATTAACATCCGAATTGCTATCAATTGGTTTTGCATTGACCTGAACAGAGCGGACATCGCTGCAACGAGAGGCGTACTTGTAAAACATTTGTCTGATATTCACCACCTGACAATACGACTTTAAAGGTGTTCCGTTCCACGTAAAGCACTGTATGACATCTTCATTGAAATCAAGCAGAAGTACCGGTTTCATGTTCGTGTACAGAGCGTGCATATCCGGAAGCTGTTTATTGACTGCCTTTATTCCCCCACCAGCTGAACCACGACTATCGATCCGGGAATAGCAATTTCCATCTTCACTGGGTCCAACAACAGCCATCCAGTAAACAGTTAATGTTTTCGGATCGATCTGGATGTAAAGTTTCTTAACATCTGAACGAAATCCTTTTTTTCTAATACGTTCCAGACCGGCATTGACCTTAACATTCAACAAGCCGCCAAATTGATCCAGCTTTCTTCGGTTGAACGAGTGCAACGCATCATAGACCTGTGGAACGCCAAGTGCCGTGTATGAATCACAGATCAATTCATCATGCTCTCCCAGTGCAATTGTATCTGCATCGATCAATCTGAACTCCGGAACTAACAGCACTTTTTTCAGTGGCAATGAATCCTTGGCAGACAAAGAATCTGCCTTTTCCTGAGCCAGAAGCAGAAAGGCGGAAAAACAGAGACAAAACGTTGATACAATCGGCTTCATTACTCACAGCTGCGCAGCTAATATATTAAACTTATTGTTCACAAGTCAGAACGGCTGAGAAACGGGTTTATTCGAAAAAGTTAAAAAGATGATGAAAACGGGGCCATAAAAACCCGATATTTGCACTCGCAAAAAATTATGACAGATACAGGTGCAGAAAAAAAAGTAGCTCGTGGAAGGCTTCGCAAGTTCTTCAGGATCACCTATTATTTGATCATTCATGGGCTGGCAGTTTTTGCGCTATTCCTTATCTTCACTGCTACTGCCGTCTATTTTAAATGGACCAATCAAAGTGGATCGACAGATGTGAACAACCGTTATTTCAACGAGCTTTCGGATAAGTACGGAAGGGAACAAGACATGGACAGCAGTACTTTCCTCGTGCAACAGGAACTGTTCTTTCAAAAACTGGGTATTCTTGCCAAGTACAAACCAGCGGATGCGCTTAAGATCTCAAAAGCCTATGAGATCAGTAAAGATGTCAAGGTTGGACTAAGGATGTTCGATGCTGTTGCGCTGCTACTGAAAGACAAGAAATCATTTCAACGCGACATAAGAGAAGTCAAAAGTGCTGGTGAAGGCGGTTCCCGCTCGGTATTCGAATGGTCAAACTACAAAGTGTGGGATGAGTTTTGCAGTGCGGTACTCAGGGATAAGCGTGCGATCGATTCTGCCTCGCGTATAACAGGTGTTGAATCGAGGTTGATCGTGATGTGCCTTGTCGGTGAGCAGGTGCGCATGTTCAACTCCGGCAGGGAACGGTTCAAACAATATGTCTATCCTTTTACACGAGTGATCATGACCAATAACCGCGGCTACGGTGTAACGAGTATTCTTGAACATACCGCGTTAAGGATAGAATCAAACCTAAAGAATCCAAACAGCCCATTTTATCCCGGTGAATATTTCTCCCAATGTCTGAACTACAATGACGCGTTTCCTCACTTAGTGATTGACAGTATTAAAGCACATAGGCACAAGACAATTCAACGACTCATAAAAGGTGGCGATCATTTCTACTCCTATCTCTACACCGGTTTTCTGCTTAGGCAATATTACGCGCAATGGACCAAGGCCGGTTTTGATATCTCGAAAAGACCGGAAGTTTTGGGAACACTTTTCAATATAGGATTCCATAAGAGTGTTCCAAAAGCCAATCCGGAAGCCGGAGGATCGACCTTCAATGTCGCAGGAAAGAATTACACTTTTGGGGGCCTTTGTTTTGAATTCTACTACAGCGGAGAAATGATCAATGAGTTTCCGATCACCAGCAATTCCTTCCTGAGTGTTGATGAACTGAAAAAGAAAAATGCCGGTTACCTCAAGGTCATAGATGAGCTGATGAAAGGTGATTCCACCGTCATAAATCAGACTACGCTGAATTAAGTATTGAAACTATCAGATTTCATCGTATTTGAAGATAAAGAAAAAGGTCACCAAACGATGACCTTGAATCTTTTTTGGGATGTCAACGATTATCTCGATGCAAGATCGGTTTCTTCAACCGTATCCACGCTACCATAAGCATCACAGTGCCCTCCTTTTGATGATTTGCATGCCGCGAAGGTCAACGTCAACACCATCCCAACAAGTACCAAGGTCAACAGTTTTTTCATTGTTTGTTTGTTTATGAGTTAAATAAGGAACCTAAAGTAGTTGCGAAAATACAATAATTCAATTTCGATTCGAAAAAATATTATCCACAATCACTTCTTAATCAGTGAAAATATATGGATTTTTGAACAATTCTTGAGCTGATGCGCATACATGTAACTATAGTCTTGATTTTTGCTCACTTCAGCTGCCTTGGTCAGGAAAGGTACACGCTTAGGCTTTATGAAACAGGAAGCCAAGTGGAAACAACGGTTCCAGAAGTATGCTTCAAGGACAGTATTCACGTACTGCGTTATCTCCGCGACCTTCAATACCGTTCAATCAAAAAAGGATATTTGCTGTCATCGATCGACTCGCTCAGTTTTGTGGGGCATGCCGTTACTGCCCAATTCTTTCGTGGACCAAGAACTGAGAAAGTGCGCATTTATGTCTCTGTTGATGACCGACGGATGATCAACGAGCTATTGCGCGAAAAGAAGACCCAATTGCCGTATTCGGAAGTAGCTCCGTCGGACCTGGGTGTTACGATGCGCGTTTTACTCCAGGAACTGCTTGATACAGGTCATCCTTTTGCATCGGTCAAGTTGGATTCATGCAGTATTCGAGAAGATTTGATTTCCGGAAAACTTTCCATCCAAAAAGGCATTCAGATCCGTTGGTCGGAAATACGCATCAAAGGTGATTCACTCATCCCCGAGAAGCTCATCAGTTCGATCATCCAAATCAAAAAAGGTGATCTTTACTCGGAATCCTTGTTTTCGGTAATCTCCGAAAGGATTCGGCAGATCCCTTATTTGCAGGAGCTCAAACCGGCAGAAGTTCTCTTTACTCAGGAAGGAGCGCAACTATTTCTGTACTTACGATCCGTTCCTGTAAGCAACGTCAACGGAATGATCGGTTTACAGCCCAACCCTGCAACCGAACGTGTGGGTGTCACAGGGGATGTGAACCTTAAGCTGACGAATATAC
>JBKCAB010000814.1:0-606 GCA_046307935.1 Bacteroidota bacterium
AAGGGCAACGAGATCATCATCCTTGCAGAAGGACGTTTGGTGAACCTTGGTTGTGCAACGGGTCACCCGTCATTCGTTATGTCGAACTCTTTCACGAACCAGACGCTGGCTCAATTGGAATTGTGGCAAAACAGCGCAAACTACGGAAATGATGTCTACATGTTGCCTAAGCACCTAGATGAGAAGGTGGCTCGGTTACACCTGGCTAAGATTGGTGTTGAATTGGAAACACTTCGACAAGATCAGGCTGACTACATCGGCGTGAAGGTAGAAGGACCTTTCAAGGCAGATCACTACAGATATTAAAACGAATTGAACGATAGGAAAGAGACGCTGAGAGGTGTCTCTTTTTTATTTCCCCCTTTGGAGGGGGACTAAGGGGGAGGACCTCTTCGATATGCGAGTACATCATGAACAGCCCCTCCCATTATCCCTCCCCGAGGAGGGAAGATCATTGTTTTCCCCCTTTGGAGGGGGACCAAGGGGGAGGACATCTTTGAAATGCAAGTACATTATGAACAGCCCCTCCCATACTCCCTCCCCGAGGATGGAAGATCATTGTTTTCCCCCTCTGGAGGGGGACCAATGGGGGGAACATCTTAGACA
>JBKCAB010000815.1:0-988 GCA_046307935.1 Bacteroidota bacterium
TATTGATAATTGAATCGATGAAATTCACGAGCAGTAAATCCGTTGATTTTAAGCGTAAAGTCTCCTGTAAATGATAGTAATGGAGATGACAACAATTTGATCCAGCAGGCTAAACCCGGATTTTCGTGTTGATCGTTCAAGTCTGAATTCACCATTCGTTCCAGATTCGCAAAGAGAACAGTTTCCTGTTTGTCAGAAATACACTCAAGATGATAACCGTCGGTGGTCTTCTTTTTACGTACTACATCGAATAAGGACCCGTTCAATTTGAATTCATGCGACTTGATCCATGCCAATTGGTTCAATTCCTTTTCTGTAAAAGAGAAATGGACGAGCTGTTGCGCAGGTACACCTTCCTTTATCTGTTTCTTGATTTCCTTTTTGATTCGGTGGTGCGAAAATTCAAAGTAGCCGAAAAAACCTATGATCTGCCAAAGCATGAGGAAAACGATCAATATGGACAAATAACTGCGCACGATCAAAATTATTCATAAAGTGAACGCATGAGTATTATATTTGGTTGAATTATTTAAATGGAACATCATTTTATTTCCAAACGCAACTTCAGGTACTTTACTCAAGGTGATCCTAAAACTGCTCAATTGATGCTGATCGTGCTACACGGTTACGGTCAGCTTGGGAGATATTTTTTGGAGAAATTCAGCGCTATTGCATCGGACCGTACATTTATCATCGCTCCGGAAGGCATGCATAGATTTTATCTTTCCGGTAGCTCGGGTCGAGTTGGGGCCTCCTGGATGACAAAAGAGGACCGGGAAACAGACATATCGGATAATCTGCGCTGGTTAACAGAGCTAATCGAGTCGTATGAGCCAAAAGTGTTCAAAAAAAGAGCAATTCTTGGTTTTTCCCAAGGAGGAGCAACTGCCGCACGACTTTTCAATTCTCGGCAAATCGAATTGAACCACCTGATCATGTGGGCATCTGTATTTCCACCCGACATCGACAGGGAAAAATTCTTGCACGA
>JBKCAB010000816.1:0-1087 GCA_046307935.1 Bacteroidota bacterium
ATATTGCCTCAAAGCAAGATCCCGTTAACGTTACTATCAACAATTTATTCAAAAAGTATCAGGGATTATATTTTTTGCCATTCTTTGGGGAGTCAACTGTTTCGGAATTAATAGCATATGCCTTTAGCGATCGGTATGTAATTTATAATGCTAGAGATGTTGCTGCATTGAGCCATTTAGGAATCTCACTGGATAAAGTTCGGGGTGAAAAATTTGGGGATACTTTTTTGAGATTTAACCAATCTCTAGAAAAGATAATCAGCTCCTATGCTCAATTTGTAGGCAAAAGGACAAATACAACACTTCAACTTGAGGTAGACCAGTTTTTTAGCTGGTTGTATGAAACCTATATTTCCAAAACGCTGAAATTCAATGAGATAATTAGCCAACTTAAGCAGCAAATAGATGAGAATCAGTTTGTTGTAAAGAAAGAAAGTCCAAGCCGCTTTGTTTGGATCAGTGATGGTAAAGGGCTAATAGGAGGGAAAGCTGCTCACTATGTAATTATTCAACGTAAGAAAGAGTTATTTGTCGAGATACATTTTGAAGAAACGGATCATATTCTTTTTCAAGAGCAAATTCTTCACTTGTCTGAAGCACTGGAATGGTTTGATTGGAGCAATGCAAGAAGTATTCGTGTAAAAGGGTCCATCAGTTTGAAAGATCCTGGTTTGATAGAACTGCTTAAAGACAGACTGGTTCTGTTGGATGATGAAATCGGAGATCAAGTCAGAAGAATATTACATCAAAGGACAGGCGCCAAAGTGGATAAACCATTAAAAGCAGAAAAATCCATGAATCCACCATTAAATCAAATTTTATACGGTCCGCCAGGAACGGGAAAGACTTACAGTACCATCGACAAAGTTGTGGAGATTTGTCGGCCAGATCTGTACCGTGAGAATGATCATGAAGCCAACAAACGGGTTTACGACCAGTTATTAAAAGAGGGACGAGTTGTATTTACAACGTTCCATCAATCGATGTCATACGAAGATTTCATCGAAGGAATCAAACCGCTAAAACCGGGAGATGAAGATCAATTCTTAAAATACGATGTGGAGCCAGGTATCCTTTACCAACTGGC
>JBKCAB010000817.1:0-3804 GCA_046307935.1 Bacteroidota bacterium
CCATTACGTGTCGTGCATATTCGATCACTGCGCATTGCATTCCAAGACAGATCCCAAGGAATGGCACCTTTTGTTCACGTACAAACCGAACAGCCTCGATCTTTCCTGAAATCCCACGCGAACCAAAGCCCGGAGCAACCAGAATTCCGTCAAGATCTTTCAACTCATTCGCAATATTCGATTGATTTAGCTTTTCAGAATGGATCCATTTAACGTTCACTCTGGCTTCATTTGCTACTCCGGCATGAATAAAAGCCTCAGAAATGGATTTGTATGCATCTTTCAGCTCTACATATTTTCCAATAAGCCCGATGTTGACCTCTTTTTTCGGATGCTTCAACCTGTCGAGAAAATCCTTCCAGTTGTCAAGATTCGGCGAAGATTTAGATGGCAGCCCAAGCTTTTCCAGAACAACCTTGTCCAATTCCTCGGCCTGCATAAGAATAGGGACATCGTAGATAGTCTCTGCATCACGCGATTCGATCACCGCATTCATACTCACGTTACAGAACTTGGCTATCTTCTTGCGCAGAGTAAGATCTAATTCATGCTCAGTTCGACAACAAAGTATATCCGGCTGCACACCAAGCTCAAGCAATTGCTTTACCGAATGCTGTGTAGGTTTTGTTTTCAGTTCGCCAGCAGCAGCAAGGTAGGGGACAAGTGTCAGATGGATGACGATACAGTCGTTCTCATACTCCCACATTAACTGTCTGACAGCTTCAACATAGGGCAATGATTCAATATCACCAACCGTTCCTCCGATCTCGGTGATCACAATGTCGTATTTGCCTTCCTTGCCAAGTAATTGGATGCGGTGCTTTATCTCATCGGTGATATGTGGAATAACCTGAACTGTTTTGCCGAGAAATTCTCCACGACGCTCTTTTTCAATGACCGATTGATAGATCCTACCTGTAGTAACATTGTTGGCCTGTGAAGTGGGAACATTGAGAAAACGCTCATAATGTCCGAGGTCAAGATCAGTCTCTGCGCCGTCATCAGTAACAAAACACTCACCGTGTTCATACGGATTCAGCGTTCCGGGATCTACATTGATATACGGATCGAGTTTTTGGATCGTTGTGGAATAGCCTCTAGCCTGAAGCAGCTTCGCTAAAGAAGCGGAAATGATTCCCTTGCCCAATGAAGAAGTTACTCCCCCTGTTACAAAGACATATTTTGTGGAATTCGACATGACCTTAAAAATGTAACTACGGGAAGCAAAATTAGAATATTATCACGAATGGGCTTTGGATTCATGATTCTTTTTACCAGAAAGTTCTATAATGTTATTCACAAAACAGGAACTGAACGCGGGCTCACTCAGTTTGACCAGCTTTCGTTGATGTTCACATTGAAATAGAACTTGTTCCTCCGCACTTTCTCTTTCAAGAAGGTCGGACAACCGGCTTCATCCAGTCGAGGATAATGTGGAGTGTTTCTTTTGAATTTCTTCGGCAGAAAAATGAGATCATGACTCAACCTATTTTGAAAGAAATGCCTGAAGTGTTCACTGTCAGTTCCGACTCTGAATCCTGCGACCTGACCGTATGGCATACCGATTTGTATACCGCCATAAACTATACCGTGACTGGTTGTGCCGTATGGGAGCTCATCGAGGCACCTGAATCCACTCGGACAATTTTCCATGCTTATTCTTTCCCATCGAGAATTGGCCGTCTCACCTGTCCAGATGTAGAGACCCGCATGCATGTTGATGTTTTCCATCGGACGATACATGAATGTAAGTTGACCTGTTCTGAACCGATCTTTCGATTGTCCCCCAAAAACATCATTTTCAAGAAGGATCGAGAATTCCTTTACATGCAGTCCCCAGCCGCCTGAGCGCTGCGAAGTTCCTGCATTATCGAGATACCATACGTAATTGTAGCCAAGACCATAATTAAACTTCGTATTGTGAAACAGACCATCCAACTGGAAGTTTGGCAAACTTCCCCTATGTCCGGCAAGAAGTATTAGTCCAAGGTGATTCCTGTTTTCGATGAATCGATTTCGCTGACCATAAGAGGTTAGGTTAAATCGCAATGATGATCCTGCATTACATTGAAAAAAGTAGTTGCTGTAGTACATATTTACACTAATACCGAACGAATTCACATGGGAACCGACAGCAATCTGTATACCCAAAGTAAGACCGGCATGAGGGGCATGATAGGTCTGGGAACAGAGCTTCTGAACGATTAAAAAAAACATGATGATAAGCAAGCGCATTTGATGTAAAAATGGGCAAAAAACATTCCAAACGAAAATCTTCCGTCAAACAGACAGCTTATCCGATCGTCCAAAACCATTTGTCCACGTGAAATGGAAGTATAACTTTGTCACCGTGAGTACAGGAAAAAGGATCTATTGGCTGGCGCAATTTGCGGGTTGGACGGCCTATTCGGCACTGCTGATCCTTGCAACATATTCGCAGGAACCGTCAAAGGTTGATTTGCATCTTGTGCTGAACGTATTGGCGTTGATCGTCTTCGCTGTGCTCGGGACGCATGTTATGAGGTATATGTTCGTCCGACTCCATTGGCTTGATCTCAAACCCGCACCTCTCGCGCCAAGAGTACTCCTGGCATCATTGATTTGTGCTGTTTTCATATCGTTTGCTACCACAGGATTTTCAGTTTTGCTCGATCATGAAACCACTAACATAATTGACTTTTTGGGAGTTGTCATTAATGTTTTTGCCCTTCTTGTGCTGGTTTTGTTTTGGAATGCGATCTACTTTACGTTTCATTTCTTTCAAAAATCAAGAAAACAGGAACTCAATAACATCACGCTGGAGGCAAGTCGTAACGAGATTGAGCTAAAAACACTCCGGTCTCAGTTAAATCCTCACTTTCTCTTCAATTCGCTGAACAGTATCAGAGCGCTTGTTGAACTGGACCCATCCAAGGCCAAAGTGGCAATCACGACACTTTCAAACCTTCTGAGAAGCTCGCTTATTTTGGGTAAGGAAAACTTGGTTCACCTTGAAGATGAGCTTCGAATGGTTTCCGACTATCTTGAACTGGAAAAGATACGCTTCGAGGAAAGGTTAATTGTGAAGTGGGATACTGATCCCTCTTTGAGTAATTTTATGGTTCCTCCCTTCGTTTTGCAGATGCTGGCAGAAAACGCCATCAAACACGGGATCTCTAATTACATTGGTGGAGGGGAGATCCTTATTCGTTCGCGAAAGCATGATGAAAGGGTCTTCATTTCGGTTATCAATACCGGGAAATTACAATCACATACCGATACTGGTATTGGTATCGAAAATACGAGAAGACGCCTTGCTCTTCAATTTAAAGGTACAGTTGATTTTGAGCTGAGGGAGCAAGAAGGAAAGGTGGTGGCAGAGGTAATTTTTAATTCGTAGTATGATGAAAACATTCAGGACATTAATAATTGATGATGAGCGACTTGGGAGGGAAGAATTAAAGTTATTGTTAAAAGATTTCTTGGAAGTAGAAATTGTAGACGAAGCGAAGAACGGGGAGGAGGGCATCCGAAAGATCAAGGAGCTTAAACCGGATCTTGTTTTTTTGGATATTTCGATGCCCGGAATGACCGGTTTTGAGATGTTGCGTAAATTGGAAGAGATCCCAAGAGTCATTTTTGTTACTGCTTACGATGAATTTGCCTTGAAGGCTTTCGATGTGAATGCACTGGATTACATTTTAAAACCGGTGGACCCTGAAAGACTAAAGGATGCAATTCAGAAACTAACCTCCAAAGAGGATGATTTCATATCATCTGAAAATGTCGCTTTTGGAAGAAAAGAACGCTTATTGAGCATCACAG
>JBKCAB010000818.1:0-3014 GCA_046307935.1 Bacteroidota bacterium
ACCGTCGCCGCACCAATATGTGGCGTACAAGCGATCTTCGGATGATTTAAAAGATCCTTTCTTGGATTGGGTTCATGCTCAAATACATCGAGTGCAACAGCAGCAATTTTGCCATTTTCCAATTCTGACAGAAGATCATCCTCATTGATCACACCACCTCGCGAAGCGTTAACAATGCGTACACCTTTCTTCATCGCTGCAAATTCGCGTGATGTGAAAACGGCGCTTCCATCGGGCTGTTTTGGAACGTGCAGAGAGATATAATCCATTTCGCCTAAAGTGCTGTGGAGATCTGCTACCGGCGTTATGGAAATTCCGGCTTCTGCTCCGTTACCAAGTGGTATGTTGATCACAACAGGATCCGTTTTTTTGTCAACTGCGATCACATTCATGCCACAACCAAGTGCATAAGATGCGAGACTTTGGCCAATCCTTCCAAACCCTATTATACCGAGCGTTTTTCCCCGAAGCTCGATACCCTTGCTGTAATTCTTCTTGAGGGTTGAAAAGTCACCGTTTTCCATGTTTTTGTACGAATCGTGCAGGAATCGAGATATAGCGAACAAATGTCCCATGACCAACTCAGCCACCGATTGTGATGACGAAGCTGGTGTATTGATCACTGTAATGCCTTTTTCGCGGGCGTAGGCCACATCGATATTATCCATTCCAACCCCTCCGCGACCGATCAGTTTGATACCCGGACAACTATCGATCACCTCTTTTCTAACTGTGGTTGCACTGCGCACAAGGATGATTTCGATCGCCTGTTCGTTTACCTCCTTTGAAAGTTCTTCCTGAGCAACTTTTTCTGTGATTACTGTAAATCCGGCGTCCTCGAGAAGTTCCTTTCCCTTCGCTGAAATGCCATCATTTGCAAGGATTTTCATGATCTCTGATATTGGTGTAACATTAACCTTTAACACGGGCAAATTCACGCATAACGTCTACAAGAACCTGTACGCTTTCGATTGGAAGTGCATTGTAAAGGGATGCCCGGTATCCACCCGTTGAACGGTGTCCGGGTAGTCCAACGATACCTGCGCCTTTCCATAGTTTATCAAACTCCTCTGACAAATGTTCGTCATGCAAAAGGAAAGTGACGTTCATTTTTGATCTATCTTCAGGGTATACCGTTCCTTTGAATAGTGGATTTTCGTCAATCTCTTTGTAAAGAAGCGCGGCTTTTGCATCGTTTCGCTCCTCTATTGCTTTCACTCCGCCATTTGCAAGCATATCTCTCAGGTTGAGCATTGCCACATATACCGAGAAAACCGGTGGAGTGTTCAGCATGGATTCCTTTTCAACGTGTTGTTTCAGGTCAAGGTATGTGGGTAAAAATGGCGAGGTGGATTTTCCTAGCACTTCATCCTTAACAATATAGAGTGTTGCTCCAGCCGGCCCCAGGTTTTTTTGTGCTCCCGCGTAGATCAGATCGAAATAGGCAACATTGATGACTTTGGAGAAAATGTCAGAAGACATGTCACATACCAACGGTAAATCCGTTTTCGGGAACTCGTGGAACTGTGTCCCATAGATCGTATTGTTCGAGGTGAAATGGATGTAATCTGCATCGGTTGGAATGCTGTAATCCTTGGGGATATAGGTGAAATTCTTATCCTCAGATGATGCAAAAACATTGACGTCAAGTCCTACTTTTTTTGCCTCTTTGATAGCTCCTGATGCCCACGTACCAGTATTGATGTATCCTGCCTTCTTTTTATCGCGCATCATGGTCAAGGCAGCTATGGTAAAACCAAGTGTTGCACCACCTTGCAGGTAGACTACGGAGTATCCAACAGGAACGTTCAATGCTTTTTTGACCAGATCCGTGGCTTCGTCCATTACGGCTACGAAATCTTTATGGCGGTGAGAAACTTCGAGGATAGAAAGTCCGTTGAAATCTAATACTGCAGCTGCAGCTTGTTTAAAAACATTCTGTGGTAGGATGCATGGTCCCGCACCGAAATTGTGTTTCATGATTTGTCTTGTTAATTGTAGTAATTACAAATTTCATGTTTTACCCTAGAAAGTAAAGTGAAATGTTTTCAGATTATTTCCACATTTTACTGATAAAAAAAAGCTGTCACACGGACAGCTTCTATTTATTCTTCAACCTTCTTGGTTGTCTTTTTAGCGGTTGTTTTCTTTTCGGTTGCAGCCTTTGGAGTAGCCTTCTTGGCTGCAGGTTTCTTTTCTGCAGGTTCAGCTTTTGCTTTCGCTTTAGGCGCTGCAGCTACCATTGGTTTTGACTGTTTCTTTGGTCTGGAGTTCCCGTAGGATCCAATCGCTCTTTTTCCTTTTGCTGTTTTTTTATCTCCTCTTCCCATAATGGATCATTTATTAATTAGTTGCTGCTGAAAACAGTGGCAAAGATATTATTCTTTTTGAAATATGCGTTCCCTGATCTTTTCTTCCAACGCTTCGCCGCCACGAAGTATACTCCTGGACCACTTCAATTTGAGCGCGGTCTGCTCACTTTCGCTCAGTCGCCAGTTGATGTGTGTCCTTTCCAGACGTTCTCTGATCACTTCAAGTGTAATGGCAGCTGCAACCGACACATTGAGGCTTTCGGTAAAACCATACATTGGAATCTTCACATGTTCATCTGCGCTCTCAAGCAGTTCAACTGAAATACCTCTTCGCTCGGTTCCGAAGATGAGCGCAATCGGTTTTTCGAGCTCCAGATCGTGAATAGTGCGGTATTGCGAATGAGGACTGGTAGCCACAATTCGGTAACCTTTCTTTTTCAAATCTTTGATGCATTCCACATCGGGGGAATTCCCTTCGTTGTATTGATGCAGATCTACCCAGCGCCCAGCTCCAAGGGCAATATCACGTTTCACCTCGTACCTGAAATTCTTTTCGATCACATACAGGTCCTGAATTCCAAAACAGTCGCAACTTCGCAGGATGGCGGACGCGTTGTGGTCCTGGTATACATTTTCCAAAACGACGGTCAGGTGCTTCGTGCGGTCTGCAGCGATCCTGTCGAACATAATCCTTTTATTCGG
>JBKCAB010000819.1:0-4864 GCA_046307935.1 Bacteroidota bacterium
TGGCGATCGAACTTAATTGTGTATTACCGGGTATCAGCGAAGAGCCCTATATCGAACTGATCGATGCCTTTCATCCCATCCTTTGGAAAACAAATCGCCAATTTGGTAAAAAGACTTTCCCGCAATTCATCCGCATGGATAAGTATTCCAGGATGCTCGTCATTTCAGGTCCCAATGCGGGAGGTAAAAGTATCACATTGAAAACGATCGGACTATTGCAGCTCATGTTGCAGTCCGGACTGCTTGTACCGGTGGATCCAAACAGTAAGATGTGTTTCTTCCAGCAGGTATTGACCGATATCGGCGATAATCAGTCGATCGAAAATGAGCTCAGTACCTACTCATACCGTTTGAAGCGAATGAAGTACTTCCTCGAAGTTTCGAACCGAAGAACACTCCTCCTTTTGGATGAATTTGGCACGGGTTCGGACCCGGACCTTGGTGGAGCTTTGGCTGAAGTATTCTTCGAACAATTGTACAACCGAAAGAGCTTTGGTGTCATCACGACCCATTATGCCAATATCAAACTCAAAGCCGACCAACTGAAGAATGCCGTGAACGGCTGTATGCTCTTTGACACCGAAACATTAGAACCCCTCTATCGTTTTTCGATGGGACAACCGGGCAGCTCATTCACCTTTGAGGTGGCACAGATCAATGGAATACCAATGGAATTGATCGAAGAAGCAAAAACGAGGATGGATGACCGAAAGGTTAAGATGGACCGATTGCTCTCTGAGCTTCAAAAGGAAAAGACTTACCTGGAACGACTGAGTAAGGAACACATCGAAGCACAACAACTGGCGAATGAAGCAAGGGAAGATTTTCTGGAGCGTAAACAACGTTTTGAAGACAAATTGAAAATCCAGCAGGAAAGTGCAGAGCGCAACAACAAATTCATCAATGCCGGTAAAAAAATGCTTTCCTTCATTGAACGTTTCAATACAAACTCCCGCAAAAAGGAAGTAAACCTGCCGCTACTAGAGGAGGTGAAAAAGTACCTCGCTGTCGAAAAGGCGCGTGTAGAGGATGCCGAAAAAGCATTAAAGCTTCGTGAGGACGCACTGTCAAAAAAACCGAAGAAGAATAAACCAGTGAAACCGGAAAAGGACCCTTATCAGCGACATCTCATCAAAGTAGGTTCACAAGTGAAACTGATCTCGACGAAACAAAGCGGAACCGTTGAATCCATTGACGGGGAGATGGTCACAGTCGCCTTCGGCTTTCTGCGTATGAAGGTGGAGCGGGAAAAGTTGATGTGGATCAAATAACTGCATACCCTGAATTAAAATAATCGAGAGATCCTCCTATCATTGAAGCGCATTTGAATCAGGTTCAGAAGCACTAAAATGCCCAAAATATTAAGACTCTAGAATACAGCTAAGCGAAAACACGTACAACGCAAAACGTAGTATATCTGATTTAGCATTGAAGCCTGACCGATTATAATGATCGCCCCTTGGAATGTCCTCTTCTTTGTAAAAAAAACAGGACGCTATGAAAACAAAATCATTTTTAACGGTAACTATGTTGTTCTTACTGAACATGGCAATTGGACAACAGACATTAGATGTATCTATTGAAAAAGCAGATGCAGGAGAAGTTGCAGCGCTTGGATCGGCAAAAGTCATTGTTAAAGGAGGAACTGCTCCCTATTATGTGCTTTGGTCAAGTGGATCCACAAAACAAAAAGTGGAGGGTCTAAAACCAGGCAACTATTTAGTCAGGGTCAGTGATTCTAAAGGAGAGACCATTGAACAAAAAATTATCATTGAGGACAAAACGGTTTCTGCAATTTCAAAACCTTAAACGAACTATTTAAAGATAAAAAGGGGCCCCTGAAACGGGATAGCCCCTTTTCTTTTTCGTAAAATCTGAACGATAGAACATTTGGACCTCCCTCCCATTCTCCTGATACGAAGTATTGACAGAATCGAATGATTAACTAACGTAATGTCCTGCGACAATGACCAAAAGAGCTTGTTAAACTAACAATTGACAATCGTCAGGAATGAAAAAAACCTATTTCACCAAGGTAACATGTCCAACATGTTCAAAGGCATCTTCGTTTTGGAATGCTCCAAAATTGATCTTCCAAGTGTATACTCCTATCTGAGCCTCAGCTCCCATGTACGTTCCATCCCATCCCTCTTCCGGATCATTCGTCAAGAAGATCTCTTCACCCCAGCGATTGTAAATGGACAGCGTGTACGAATCTCTGTCAAATCCTGAAGTCATAACAGGAAGGAAAATGTCATTCGTGCCATCACCGTTCGGCGTAAACGAATTGGGAACGTAGAAGAGTAACTCTTCCAAAACTACCACTGTATAGAATGTGGAATCGTAACAACCAACTTCATTGAATGCATACATAGTGATCACATAAGTAGCCGGTTCTTCAGGATAAGTATGGATCGGATTCTCTGCAACGCTCGTTGTGCCATCGCCAAAATACCACAGATAAGTATAACCGTTTACGGAATTATTGATAAACTCGAAAACAGGATCATCTGTTGGCATCGTGTCGGAGACCGCTACAAAATCAGCGAACGGCACGTCAAAGGCACAAACAAAGTCATTTTGAGTTAAGGTAGATACACAGCCGTTCTGACTTGTAACGGTCAATGTCACATCAAAACAACCATCCTGACTATATTGATGATCTACAGATCCGGTTTGATTAGAGGTCCCGCCATCACCGAAATCCCAAAACAAAGTAGAACCGGGTAAGGCCTCGGTATCGGTGAATGTAACATCGAATACCACGCAGCCTTGAGTTTCAGAAACCTCGAAACCGATCGGTGGGGATGTCTCTAGTGTTACATCTATCGTTCCTGAATTTACACATCCCGTGGAAGGATTCGTTCCGGTGAGTGTCACCGTATAAGTTCCAACGTCACCATAAACATGTTCTGGCTCAAACAACTGTGATCCGTTTCCATCTCCAAACTGCCATTCGAAATCAAAAGCAGGATCAGAATCATTCACAAATACCACCGGCGAAAGACTGCAGAGTACTGAACCATCCGTGGAGAACGAAATAACAGGTAATGGATTTACAATTACGGGAACCGTTGTGGCAGGACCCACACATCCGGTAACAGATTCCGTTGCTGTCACAATATAATTGATCGTTTGCGGAGTATTCACAGTGTTGATCAATACATCATTGATCGTTGAAGTGATCTGTACTTGTTGTGTTTCTCCCGTAACCAAAGGAGCATTTTGTGCAAACCAGCTGAATTGAGCAGGAAGATCTGAATTCAGGTTTAGATCGGCACTCTCACCAGAGCAGATTGCCGTAACAGTGTTCTCAATTTGGGGAAGCGGGTTGACAATGACATTAACAGGGAAAATAGGACTTACACATCCGTTCAAAGTTGAACTCGCAACAACCGAGTAGCTAATGACCTGTGGTTGCGTGGTGCTATTCAACAGCACATCATCGATCAGATCAGTTGTCTGAACACTTGTACTTTCTCCCGTTGTATTGGGATTATCCAGAGCAAACCAGTTGAAGGTTGCCGCAACATTTGCTTGAAGCTGCAGATCAGGACTTTCACCACTACAGATCTCAGCGAGATCCGGACTTACCAATGCTAAAGGCGGACGCACCAATACCGAGATGATGCGCACTGTACCCGGACAAGACGCTGTCACGGAGGTTGGAAAAACCGAATACAGCACGATCTGCGGAACAGTGGTATTGTTAATAAGCTGGTCATCTATAAAGGCACCTGATTGAGTGATGGTACTCTCACCGCTGACATTTGGATTATCCGTAGCTATCCAAGTATAATTAGCCGGAACATTGGACTGAAGTAACGCATTGACAAAACCACCACTACAGATCTCGTAATTCAACTGCGATGTAATTTCAACATCAGGCACTACCTCTACCGTAAATGTAATCTCAGGACCAACACATCCTTCAGGCACTGAAGTAGGAATAACATGATAAATAACGTCTTGCATCACCTCTGATTGATTGAGCAAGGTATTCGACACAGATGCTGAGGGCTGGGGAATATTCACATCTCCGGATACATTCGGATTAGGTTCAGCATACCAGGTGAACGTTGAATTGATATTCGCTGTTAACGGAACATTCAACGTAGTATTGTTGCACACTGAGAAATCTGCTAACGGATCAGCCAACGGAGAAGGATTGATAGTGTAAATGAATGTTTGAGGTACACCCGGACAAACTGTTCCGTCAACACTCATATAAACTGGTGTAACAGTAATGTTCGCGTTGACAGCAATACTGCCTGAATTAACCGCAGTAAAAGCAGGTATATTGCCATTTCCTGCAGACGCAAGACCAATACTTGTCAGATCATTTGTCCATTGGTAGGATGTTCCCGTTCCTGTAAAATTGACTGGAGCGGTCTGTAATCCATTACATACGACCTGATCTGCCGGATCGTTCAAGACTGTGGTAGGATTTACTGTGATCGTAAAGCTCTGCGTCGAACCCTGACAGCTTACACCCGACTGATCAAAAAAGGCTGTAACAGCAATTGTGGCCGTTGACTGTTGAGCATTTGAAGAGTTCACCGAATTGAATGTCGGAATATTTCCCGATCCTGAAGCAGCTAATCCGATCGAAGGTGCCGTGTTCGTCCATGTGTAAACCGTACCGGTTCCGGTGAAGTTAACCGGACCTACAGGTGTACCGTTACATACCGTTAAATTCGGTGGATCATTGACAACAGGTGTTGGATTTACCGTGATCTGGAACTGTTGCTGTGTGCCGTTACATGTCAGACCCGCATTCAAGTATTGTGGTGTTACGGTAATTGTACCGGTCAGTGGTGTCGATCCTCCATTGATTGCGGTGAATGAGGCGATATTGCCATTG
>JBKCAB010000820.1:0-16057 GCA_046307935.1 Bacteroidota bacterium
GTTCAACTGTTCCCAACAGGTCAGTGTTCAGTCGCCAGTCTAGAAGAGCATTCTGTGATTTGGCTTCAATAGCTGCTTGTTTTGCTGCAAGCTCTAATTCGTAATCGGCTACCTTGAGATCAGCGAGTTTAACTGCGCCGCGTTCCTTCCTAAGCAGAACCGGAAAAGACAGATCAACTCCCCATTTGTAATTTCGGGTGGAATAGGCAGTAAAAGGGTTATTACCGATCGGCTCGTTCAGTGCATTGTAATTGATGTCCAGCTCAGGTTTAAGCTGTTCTTTTTTCCACCTTAAATCAGCCTGATAAGAATCAAGTTGCAACCTTGTTTGTAAAAGTACCGGGTGTGTAGACAGCACGGTGTCAGGAATGTTCAGTGGAATATTTTCATCTCTTTTAGGTAGTACATCGTAACCGATTGGCACGGTACTCTCTGCCAGTTCCATCGGTATCAGGCCATCGTTCCAAAGAAAAACGGCAATCGTGTTCCTGCTCATTTGTAACTCTGCATTGGCTTGCTGGAGGTTGAAAAGTCGTTGCTGAACCTGCATGGATGCTTCCACGGTATCAATGAAAGATCGGTCGCCCAGCTGAGCGGAAGTAACTACTGCCGAAAACCGGACCATTGCAGTTTGATAGGCATCTTCAAAAACTTTCAAGCTGTTGTATTTCTCGAACCATGTCCAGTATGCCTTTCCCGCTTCCAGAATGAGTTCGTTGACCAATTCTCGACGTTTAGCCAGTGTACTCTCCTTGAATAATTTTGCTTTGATCAATTCAGTCCTTCTTTCGTCGATGATAAGTCCTTTCCCCAACGGAAGTGAGATTCCTGCATAGGCAAGCCCCGCATCCGGCGTACTGAACTGAGGGTCGAGGTAAACGCCTGAGTTTTGTTCAAAACCGCCCTTGAATTCTATTCCAAACCATGTTGGAACCTTGAGTCCGGCATCGAGCAGGCTGAAATATTGCGCACCATCAAAGTACTTTTGATGCATATCGCCATAGAGCTTCGGGTCAAATGCACCTCTGGCCTGAAGTAAATTGGCCTCACCAATGGAGATCTGAAGTTCAGCCTGTTTGAACACCGGGTGATTTTGCCTCACAATTGACAGAAATGTTTCATGGTCGAGCACCTTCTTTTCCTCTTGCGAATGTCCGTTATGAAAAAAGACCATCAAGAGGAGTATACAACCGGCTATTTTTGAACAAAAATTCATGCCTACCGAAGGTTATTTCTTTTTAACATTATATTGGTCCGTTTCCTTATAAAAATCGGGTGGGAAACCATTGATCTGGCGCCAGAGTTCATACCAAATGGGTACATCTTTTAAAAGTAACATGCTATTTGTGCCTGAACCAACTCTAAGAGCTTCCGGCCATTTGTGGTCCTTGGGGTCAGGTGCTACCAGAATACGATACATTCCGTTATCACTAATGAAGTTGTCAATTGCAACCACGGTGCCACCATATGTTCCGTAGCTGGTATTCGGCCAGCCGGAAAAGACAATTGCAGGCCACCCGTCGAACTGGATCCGGACATGCTGTTCCTTGGCAATCAGAGGAAGATCAATCGGTCGAATGTACATCTCAACAGCCAGGTTGGGATTGGCTGGCATGATACTGATGATTTTATCACCTTCTTTGATCGTTTCACCCAAACCGGTTTGGATAGCTTTGGTGATGTATCCGTCCTGAGGGGCGGTGATGTAGTAGAAACCGGTTCTGACGGAATAGTTCATGTATTGATTCTGCAATTTGGTTACATTCATCTCTGCATCATACATATTTGATAATGCGCTGTATTTTTCTGATTCTGCTTTGGAGATGTTATCCCTGTATTGGGCCTGTATGGATGTTAGTTCTACTTGTGCGTTGATTACCTCGTTGCGGCTCGATAAGAGATTTTGTTCATGGCTGATCATGGTGGCCTGTGCTTTTTGCATGATCAATTTTCTGTTTTCAAGCTCTGTAAGTGACTTTAATCCTTGCTTGTATAGCTTTTCCATTCGTTCAAACTGCTCCTCAGCGATGTTGAAGTTGATCTTTGAAGCCTGATAATCCATACTGTCGCTAGTAACTTTTAGCCGGGCCTGTTTGTACTTTATCTTTGCTTGTTGCAATTTGAGTTGACTTGTTGTTAATAGCGCATCTATTTGATTATCAAGTGATTTAACCTTTTCTCCATACGATTTTGCGGCAAGCTCTTTTGATTTGAGCTGATCCTGTGTGCGCTCAAGTAATTTTGGATCGAAGTATTCATCCTTGATCTCGGATATGTAGAGGATGGTGTCACCTTTTTTAACAAATTGTCCTTCTTGTACAAACCATTTTTCAATTCTTCCTGCGATCACCGAATGAATGGTTTGTGGTCGTTGGTCCGGACGAAGCGCTGTAACAAATCCCTTCGATCGGATATTTTGAGTCCATGGAATGAAAAGAAGTAAAAGCAATACAGTAACTCCTATCCAAACCGTGCGTTGAAGCAGTTTACCTGAGCTTTTCCCTTCAACTTTACTCAGAGAGCCATATTGCTCATTTCGTATATGGCTATTGCGATTATTTGGCGAAATATTCAGCATATTAAAGACTTAGATCATTCTGTAATTCATTGTATGTCCCGGTTTTAATTATCCTTCCACTATCCATTATTGCAATGTGACTGCATTTTTGGGCAAGGTACAGGTCGGCTTCAACTGCGACAAGTGTCCATTTGTTTTCTGGAGAGGTCAAGAAATCAATGATCCGATGTCTCTCTGGTTCATCGATATGGGTCAGGGCGTCCTCTATCACGATAAATCCTGGCTTATCAGCAATGCATCGAGCCAATAGTATTTTCTGCGCGATGCTTCTGGATAGTTTTTTCCCTTCAGGATCAACCGCAGACTGAAACCCGTCTTTTTGGCTTTTTATGTATTGTTCAAGCCCGACTGATTTCACTGCCCATTGCACGTTTTCAAAAGTTGCTTCTGACCGCCCCATAGTAATATTGTCGAGTACAGTTCCTTTGAAAAGCTGTTCCTGTGTAAGGCAGTCTCCAATTGCAGATCTGAGTGATCTCAGATCGAGATTTTTGATCGGTATACTGTTGTAAATTATGTTACCGTTATCCAATTCATAAATCCCAGTCATTATTTGTAGTAAAGTACTTTTCCCAGAACCATTTTTCCCATGGATCAGCCATTTTTCACCCGGATATATCGCAAGATCTATGTTATTAAGAACCTGTTTTTCGTGGTCCGGATATGTGAATGACACATTGGATAGTTCAATGGAAATTCCATTTGATGCTTCTGCTTGTGAAAATTGTTTCCCTTCATTTGTTTCCAACTCCAGGTCGGTAACTTGTCCTACCTTTTCCAAAGATGTGAGCACATCATAGATAACTTCTAGATTCAGAATGATTTTTTCAACTGAATTGATCACGAGAAGTATGATAATCTCTGCGGCGACGAATTGCCCGATGTTCATGAGTTGTTCCATCACAAGAATACCTCCGATTGCCAGGAGTCCCAAAGCGACAACAGCCTTAAAAATTACCAAAAGCGAGAATTGTCTTACCAAAATATTGAAATGACTCTCGCGTGCCCCCAAATAATCGTGGACATAGTTGTCTACTCGTTTCAACGGGAGTTCTGTGTTTCCAGCCAATTTAAACGTCATGTGTGTTCTTGCCACTTCTTCAAGCCAATGGGCAACTCTGTATTTATGCATGGATTCTTCAAGGCTGGTCTGTAAACCCCTTTTTGCGGTGAGCCTGAAAATGGCATAAACCAGTATAACAAGGAATATACTAAACATGATAAAAAAAGGATGGTACAAGGAAAGCAGAATCAATCCAAAGATTACCTGGAGCGATGCGGCAGAAAGATCTATCAGTAATTTCGATAATCCTTTCTGAACGGATATTATGTCAAAAAATCGATTCATGAGCTCCGGAGGATAATGCTTGTAAAGCATTTCCATTCGGATGCGTGGTATTCGGTCAGCAAATTCGAAAGCAGCTCTCGTAAATAACTTTTGCTGCAAGTTCTCG
The DNA here is from genome assembly GCA_046307935.1 of Bacteroidota bacterium. GTDB lineage: Bacteria > Bacteroidota > Bacteroidia > Flavobacteriales_D > Crocinitomicaceae > M0103. The sequence goes on from JBKCAB010000820.1 coordinate 4,033, forward strand.
GTAATACGCAACTGATAGATGCTGAGAAGTCCATTCAGAATAATACTAGCTACCACAATCCCAACGAGCACGATCCATGAAGTCGAGATCTGTCCTCCCTGAATGAGGTTAATGATTGCCTGGATCCCGAGCGGGAGAGAAAGGCTAATCAATCCGTTTAACACGGAATAGATGTAAACATTACGTATATCTTGCTTGTCTTTCGCAAGCATCATGAAGAAACGTTTGACAGGAGTTATTCTTTCGTTCATTTCAACCCTTTTTAAGTACTGTTTTGAGAACAAGTTCTTTTACAAATGACCTTACAGCGTCTTCACCATCGATCACGTTTGTCAGTCGGGGAAGATGAGCAGCAAAAAATCGCTGGTGATGAATCGATTCAATGATGGTCGAAATGAGCATCTGTGGAAATGGGTAATTCGGATTGGCATCCGAAATGAACTTGCTTACTCGTGCAACCAATTCTTTGTAATCACTGAATAAACCTTCGCGATTTTCACTGTCGACCTGTTTCGTAAGGTATGCTTTAGATGACTCGGAAGTAACAATCATCTGCAGCTTTACGACATCAATGTGCGTGAATACATCATCATTCGTTACCTTCTGTGTGAGCACATCCAGAGATCGCATGATCCGATCTTCCGGAGATTCGATATTTGCCGTAGCGAAAGCGATCCTGTAGTCCATCCACGCCCAATAGCAGGAAGCAAGATAGAGCAAAAGCTTATGCTTACTTTCAAAATACCTGTATACAGATGCTTCAGGCGAAGCAATACGCAATCCGAGTTTTCTAAAAGTAAATTCTTCAAAACCCAGCTCGTGGATCATGTCAATGCTCTGTTTGATGATTTTCTTTCCAAGCTCACTTGACACGGGATCCTTTAGATAGGTCCGATTGTTTATGGCAATGTTTACAGAACGTATCATTACGTATTTTTATCGCTAAAATAATAGTAATACTATCTAATAACAAAAGCGATGTATTAATGTTTGTTAAAGTTTAAAAAAAAGTCGTCCCGGAGGACGACTTCACCTAACTACTACTACTACTACTATGATTGGATGCAAGCTGCATCCTTACCTAACCTGCTTTTACATCCATTTTGATGAGAATTCAATGAACTCGTTTCTGAGTGCATTGAAGACCTTTTCAAATGATCCTATCATTTCTTTTTCTTCAGCATGGTAAGTAACCAGACGGTGATCAACGGCAACCGGATTGGTTTTAATTTCCATCTGAAGGGTTTCTTCATGCGAATTGACAGCATGCATGGCTTCATCAATATTATTTCTTTGTACAATAAACTGATTCTGAAAATGCTCTACCTGTGCAAGTACATCTTTCGCGCTGTTCTTTGTAGCGATCTCTTCCAATCTTCCTGTCATGATCTTTAGCTCGTCCTTGTAGAAATTCAGTCGATTGACCCATTCTGTGTTCTCCGCGTGCTGCTCGTAAATGTGTGCCTTTGTTTCCATAACTTGAATTTTGTAATCTGATGTTACAAAGATCCGGACTATGCATGGACTGAAATATGACCAATATCATGTTTCAATTTGATTTCGCTTATTAAATACCGGTTATTGGTTGAATATTAAGACTAAACGAAAAAAAGGCATTTGTTTTCTTGAGCATCTCCATTCTTACACTAACGTAAATACAGTTAATTTGCCAGTAATCTTCTCGTACTGCCAATATGGTCTCTTTTGATCTTTAACTAAGTATTTCTACGTATCAATTGCTGCATTGTAAACATTAAAAAGTAGCAGTGAAACCGTCGAACTGTTCAACGATAGGTTGTAACCATATACCTTTATCTAAGTAGTCACATCATATAGGATTCAGTGACTTCAAGATTTACATATTGAGTTGCAATACATTGTTTACACCATTTATATTCACTAGATTTACTTACACGTCAGAAACCACTAAAGCTTATGTTGGATAAATCTCACAAGCATGTTACCTGTGCAGCATGCGGAGCAAGACAAAACTCCCTGTTCGGAACGTTCTGCGATCAAGATACAGCCCATTTAAATGAACAAAAGAGTTGTAATTACTACAAAAAGAATCAGCCTTTATTCATCGAGGGGTCCTATCCTCGTGGTGTATTTTGTATCAATCAGGGCAAGGTAAAGATCTTTGCCAGGGGTGACGAGGGTAAAGAGCAGATCATACATATTGCCAAGGAGGGGGAGATTGTGGGTTTTCGTGCCATGTTCAGTGGTGAAGCGTACAAGGTGTCTGCGACATCTCTGGAGGAAAGTAATATTTGTTACATTTCCAAAGACGATTTTCTGAATATGATCGACAACAACGCGACGTTACGAAATGGGATCATCAAAGAACTTTCTAAAGAGCTTGCTGACCAGGCCGTTTTCATTACGAATCTTGCGCAGAAATCGGTGCGAGAACGACTCGCCTTTGCATTATTGATACTGAACGATATTTACAGTGGTGAGGAGATCAATTTAACAAGGGAGGACTTGGCTAATTTTGTTGGAACGGCAACCGAAACATTGATTCGTCTTTTGAAAGATTTCAAAGAAGAGCACTTGATCGAAATTCACACCAGAAAATTAGAGATCATCAATAAAGAAAAGCTCCATAGAATTGCCGGCGGACATTGACATGGCTACCCCTGTTTCAATTTTTCCAAAGGTTGATGAAGAAAAGGATCTTACGGTTGAAAGCGGAGAAAATTAACACTCGCTCAATTTTTGAGTATTCTTATGACAGTTGAATAATTTGATGTCAGAATATGTAAAAGGTAAATCCCACTTGGTAAGTCTAGAAGATTCAAATAATCCATTTGCGAGAGATCAGCTTTGTTCAGTGTTTGAAGGAGCTTACCATCTTGTGTTCCAATGACTAATTCCGTACAGTCACTTTTAAAGTCAGCATCCAGATGAACAAGGCCATCCGTAGGGTTAGGAAACAGCAGTTTATTGTGTTGTGTTAATTGATCGTTCAACTGTGCGGTTTTCTTGATTTTTACAACTCCTGCCATGCTTGTTCCTGCCCAAATCGAGCCATCCGGATCCTGCATTAGGCAGAGAATATGATTATCGGGTAGTTCGGAGTTGGATGTGTCGAGTATTTCCCAATTATCCGGCAAAGTAAGACGGATCAAGCCATGCTCGGTACTGCCGAGTAGGAGACTGTTGTCACTGTCGATTAGAATGGAGGTCAATGAGTTCGTGGGAATTCCCGAATTGCTCATATTATAACTTGTCCAGGTTTGGGTGCCATCATCCGTGTATAATCCTCCTGAGGGGCTTGCAAACCATGGAAGTCCTTCATTACCGATCGCAATACCTATGGCTGAATTATCAGGAATTCCACCCTCAATAATTGTATATTCTGTAATGGTTTCGTTTTGTAAATACAACAAACCTCCGTTGATCGTTCCTATGTATTTTCGGTTGGCATCATCAACAGCTATACAGGAAATGTTATTCGAATTCAAACCATTCCCTTCCACTGTCCATACGGTCCAGTTGCCCGAATCATAACGGGCGAGGCCCTCAACGGTTCCAATCCACATAGCGCCGAGGAGATCTTTCTTAATTGAACGTATAAAATAATCGGGCAGTCCGGAATTGGACGGGTCAAAGACAGACCAGTTTGACATATCAAAAGTAAAGATCCCACTTTGTGTAGTTCCGATCCAAAGTGTTCCGCTGGCGTCGAATTCAAGCGATCTGATGGCGTTATCCGTAAGTGGGCTATTCGAAGTGGTGTAGACGGTCCAATTCGTTCCATCGTAAAAGGCAAGTCCGAAGTCTGTTCCAAACCAGTAATCGCCATTGCTGTCCATCGTCATGCAACGAACTGTATTCTCTGGTAGCGGCGAATTATCGGAATTGTAAAATGTCCATTCGTAGTTTTGACCGAACAAAAAAAAGCTTCCGCTGCAAAGCAACGGAAGCAAGATCGTGAACTTGACGTTCATGTTTTATTCTATAATTATCTTCTGCGTATACGGTTTGCCCTCGTAGATCAGGTTAAGGAGATAAACGCCTTTGGACAGTTTGTTGACCTTGATCTCACGGTTCATTTCACCATAAGCTTGCTCTATTTTTTCAGCATAAACCTTGGTCCCAATGATGCTGATCATTTCGATCTCAACGTCTGATTTATTGTTTGCGTTGAACATGACCTTGAAATCGCCATTGTTTGGATTCGGAGCGATCTTTACTGAGTTCTTGAATGGAATGTTCTCTCCGATCGATGCACATGATTCAACCACTGCTTCTACGGGAACCAGCTCACTCGAGCAGGTACCGTTGCTCGTGATCACCTCCATGTCATAGAAGTAGTAGTAATAAGATGCTCCTGCTGATGCACCTGTGATCTTCATGACATTGTCGATCAAGTAAGGATATGTTGCGCTGTTGTTGTTTCGGTATAGTCCCGTTCCGGTGGTAATGTTCTTGCCAATTAGCCTGTAATTGTATCCTGCAGGCACGTTGAAATTCAGATCCACTCTGCTTTGTCCGGCAGGAACTGTGGTTGTCAAAGTCCCAACCTGGTTCAATCCACCATCCTGAAGCTCAATGGTTACACTTCCTGCAGCCTGAGCGTAGAGGAGTACTGACTTGAGCGTAAGATCCACTGAAGCGTCAAATATTTCGTATTGCTCAGTTCCGATGTAACCACCACCACCGATACCGTTAGTGTGTGGCTCCGAGTACAACGTATCCGTGTAGTTGTCTGTGTTTTTGACATAATACGTTGTCGTTGTATTCAGTACTGGTGTGGTGAAGTTATTACCGGTAGCCAAGTAGTTGCCATCAGCATCATACCACTTAAGTTCCCCTGATCCGGTTGCACTCAAATCCATGCTTCCTTCAACACAGACCGTATCTCCAACAACTTCCGGTGAGTTGATCTCAACGGCATTCACCACAAACGGCTCAGATGTATTGGTTCCGCAATAATTGGTTACAGTACAAGTGTATGAACCAGGTTCCGTAACGGTTATGCTTTGTGTTGTTTCGCCCGTCGACCACTCGAATGCAGAACCTCCGGTGGCGGTAAGTGTAACTGACCCGGTACCGCAGATGTTTGTTGATCCCTGAGCCCAAATAGTTGGTGCTTGAGGTGAGCCTGCGGGGTTTTGTAACGTAAGCGTAACGGGAACAGCCGTGTAATTGTTGTCCTCATTTTCTTCCATGAAGTTGTTGTTCTTGTCAACCTCCATAACGATCCAGTAATCTCCGTTACAGATGTTCGGCGGAAGGTTGACCCACATTCCGTCAAGGTGCTTCCCGTAAACATCTGTCCATCCAGAGGAAATGCCCTGCTCAGTAACCGAACAGTTATAATTTCCACCTCCAAGATTCCAGTTCGGAAAATCAGCGTTTAGCATGGTAGTCCCGCTTAAATACATAGTATTGTCATCACGACAGTGTCCGAAGTATGTACTTCCGGAGTTAGTACCACATTGTCCATAATCCATAAGGCAAAAACCGATCTTTGCACCGTCGCCTATAATTGGCCAGTTCAATGGATTCGGATCAGCTGTTTGAATGCGAAGGGTCATTACCGCCCAGTCGTCCACGTGATTGTGACCGTGTGATGGGTGGTAAGTCATACTGCCCGTCCAGTAGTCCGTGTAAGACATTTGATTACCGTCTTTGCGGTAAACGCGCTGCACAACAAGCTGTTTGGGGTTCAGTTCTCCGTTGGGGCATGTGAAACTTCCCGTTCCATTCACATTGTAAACAGTGTCTTCACCACAAATGAAAGCTCTCTTTCCGTTAGCATCGACACCTCTTACTGTAAAGGAACCATGGCCAATGTTCGGAGTAGATCCGGTTACACGTAAACGACCGTCATCAGGTCCCTGACCGGTGTAATTCGTTCCAGCTCCTTGTTGAGGATATTCGGTGTAACCGTTGTTGCTGATACCTTTCCAAGATGCCGTAATGTCCGGGAGTAAGTAACAGTTGGTTGTACCGTCCTCACAGACACATGAGGTAGCATTAGTAGTTGTACACTGTCCAATTGCACTGTTGAAGGCGAAAAGACCAGCGAGAGAAAATAATAGTTTTTTCATAGTCCTACAGGTACTTAAGTTTTATAGCTCGGCTAATGTAATAAAAAAAAGTGCCGTTGATCAATATTTCAAGAAAAAAGTATGGAATCGAAGAATAGAAATGATATTGTGATAATTGTCATGTTTTCGCCACTAGGCAATCCTTATTTTTGTAAAAATTGAATATCATGTTTGGGAAAGGATCGAAGTTATACAGTGTGGCACACAGAAAATGCCCGAGATGCCATGAGGGGACCTTTTTTGAATCGTACTTTTACGACCTACCGCATGTGGGTGATGTGAAGGAAAAATGTGATCATTGCGGATTGGAATTCGAAAAGGAACCCGGGTTTTTTTACGGTGCGATGTACGTTGCCTATGCGCTTGCAGTGGCCACATTCGTTACACTATGGGTCTCTATGAGTCTTTTCTTTCCGTTCCTCTCAACAGGTTGGCAAATCGGAGTTGTTCTCACCAGTATTGTCGTGTTGTCACCAGCTTTATTCGGTTTGTCTAAGATCATTTGGGCCAACATGTTCATAGCTTACGAGGGTGAGAATGTAGAAAGACAGAAAGGCTGACTTCCTGGGAACTAAGCAAGTTTTTTTTACATTTGTTCCCATTAAAAAAAGCGACGGGAATGAATGAGATCACAGTAGTAACTGGACTTCCGAGGTCGGGCACGTCTCTGATGATGCAGCTGTTCGCCAAGAGCGGTATTCCGATCCTTTCAGATGGATTGCGCACCAGTGATATCAATAACCCCGAGGGCTACTATGAGCTGGAAGCCGTCAAGGGTATAGTTAGGGATAATAGCTTCCTGAAGGATGCTCAAGGGAAGGTGATAAAGATCGTTGCCCCACTGCCAATCTTCTTAGATAAGCAATATCAGTATAGGGTAGTGTTTATGAGGCGAGACATGGATGAGATCCTTCGTTCCCAGGAAAAAATGTTATCCAAAGACCAGACCTCTGAGCGCGAAAAGTTCAGAACCATTTATGAGTTCCATTTGAATAAGACTTACAAATTCTTCGATCAGCAGAATATTCCTTATCTTGATGTTCAATACAAGGAGTTAGTTACTGATCCGGAACCTCAGGTCAGACAGCTCGTTGAATTCTGCAAGATTCCGGTGAGTTTGGAAGATCTTGTACAAGTGGTAAAGCCCGAACTTTACAGAAACCGATAATGGCAAAAGAGAAAAGTGAAAAGGTGACCATTATCCTGAATGGTAAACCATTTGAAGTGCCTCCCGGAGGATCTCTGGGGCTCCTCGCTTTGGGTAACGTTGGTGTGAGAGCCTGGAAAATGGCTGCGGCAAACTACAAGAAAGAACAATCAAAGGATCAAGCTACGGATGGAGAAAAAGAATAAGGTCCTTTTAATTGGCTGGGACGCAGCAGATTGGAAGATTATTGACAAGCTAATGGCAAATGGTATGATGCCCGCCATGAAATCGCTTGTTGATAATGGTGTGCGTGGAAAGCTTGCAACGCTTGACCCGCCCTTGTCTCCTATGCTGTGGACTTCAATCGCAACAGGTGTCAGGCCATACCGACATGGCGTTTTAGGATTTGTGGAACACGATGGGAACGGTGGTGTGCGTTCTGTTTCCTCGCACTACAGAAAGGTGAAGGCGGTATGGAATATGTTTACCATGGAAGGTATTCGTTCTAATGTAGTTGCTTGGTGGCCGAGCAATCCTGTTGAATCCATCAATGGATGTATGGTATCGAACCTGTTTCAGCAGGAGAAGAGAGGTAAGGAAACAGTGGATAAGGATAACTGGGATGTGATCGAAGGTTCTGTTTTCCCAGAAAATCTAACTGATAGACTCAAACAATTGAGAGTGCATCCTGCCGAAATAACGGGGAATCTCGTAATGCCTTTTGTGCCTCAGGCTGTAAAACTGGATAAAAAACAGGATAAAAGACTGACCATTATATCAAAATTCCTTGCCCATGCTTCAACGGTCCACGCCGTAGCTACCGAGCTAATGGAAACTGAAGAATGGGACTTTACAGCCGTTTACCATGATGCCATCGATCATTTCTGTCATGCCTTCATGAAATACCATCCTCCAAAGCTGGACGGACTTGATGAAGAGGCCTTCGACCTGTTCAAGGATGTCGTGATCGGAGCGTATGTTTTTCATGACATGATGCTGGACCGGTTGCTTAAAATGGTGGATGATGATACTACGGTCATTGTGATTTCGGATCATGGATTCCATTCCGATCACTTGCGTCCAACCCATGTTCCAAATGTGCCATCAGGCCCGGCAATAGAACATGCTCCTTACGGAATCTTCGTAGCCAAAGGACCGGGAATTAAAAAAGGTGAACGGATCTATGGAGCAAGTGTGCTGGATATTACACCGACCTTACTCACCTTGTTCAATTTACCTGTCGGAAGAGACATGGACGGTAAACCACTGGTAAATATATACGATCACCCTCGGGAGGTTAAATATATAGACAGTTGGGAAAATGTCGATACGTTCGGTGGAGAGCTGGTTAAGGTCAGCGAGTTGAGCCAGGATGGCAATGACGGAGCCCTACAGCAGTTGGTCGATCTCGGTTACATCGATGAGGTTCGACTTAATGATTCATCTGAGGAATCGGACAAGTACCTAAAGGGTATTCTACGGGAGAATAATTTTTACTTGGCAAAGTCCTTTGCGCATGGCGGTAAGTACGACGAAGCCCTGGAAATTCTTCTGGAAATTGAGGATAAAAGCAAACCCGACTTCAGATACCTCATCGAGATCGTGAATTGTGCCATTAAAACGCGTAGATATCGTCTTGCAGAGGAGTATTTGCAATGGGCAAGGGTCAATAACCTAATGGCTGCAACCTACCTGAATGTTCTGGAAGCCAAGGTTCAGATAGGTCTAAACAATCCTGATCTTGCTTTGAGTCTGCTCCGTTCTTCGGTGTCTGATAATCCTGAGGGAAATGAATTGTTGCTTGAGCTGGGTAAACTATTGAATAGCATCCGTGAAACTGCCGAGGCCAGGAGCTGCTTTCTTAAAATTATTGAGAGTGATCCAGATAATCCATATGCTTACCAGGGGGTAGGGCTGTCTTTTTTAAGGGAAGAGAAGTACGATGAAGCACTGGATTATTTTTTGGGAGCAATTGAGCGACTCTACCATTACCCGCTTGCCCATTTTCATCTCGGTGAAACCCTTGCATTGATGAAAGAGTACAAGGCAGCCATTCAAACCTTTGAATTGGTTGCGACAATGGCTCCACATCTTATGAAGGTACAACGATGGTTGAAGGATCTTCATGAGATTTTGGATAATGAACCATTTGCAGCCTATTACAGAGGCCTATTGGCCAAAAATACGCAAGGAACAAAATTGATTGTTACAGGACTCCCAGGAAAGCATCTGAATGAAGTAATGATGCTATTGCGCGAACGAGGCATTGATATAAAAGGTGATCCGGATGCATTAATCGATGATGAGGACTACCTGAGTTCGAAGGATCCATTTGAAGGTACAAACGATAAGGTTGTGTACTTGCCTGAAGGCAGAGTCTTAGGACTTACGGGAAAATACAATTACCGAATCATCTTCGTAGAAGAACCGCAGGAAAAGGTATTGGAATATTTGAACTCCAAGGACAGACTCAGAGCCGGTACCTATAATCCTGTTTCGGCAAATGCTCTTTACAGAACAGATCGTATCTGCAGAACCTGGCTTTCACAGCAGCCTGATCTGGACATACTCTATCTAGACGACCCCGAGGTGTTCAACGAAGATCTACTAAATAAATTCATAAAGCTTTAGTAAACATTTGATAAAATCATTTAATATTGCAATTTGTTAAACTATAACTTTTAAAGTATGAAGAAAGAACTACAAAACAAGCTTTCACGTTACACGGCGGCTGCAGCTGCCATTGTTGCTGCTTCTGGAGCAAATGCTCAGATTGTTTACACGGATCCACAAGACGTAAGTGTAGATGATGATGCTGATGCGAATGGTTTTTCTGTGGTCGGTCTTGACCTTAACAACGACATGACTTTCGATTTCATTGTTGCTGCACGAGACACTACTGTTGGAGGATCTCGCATCCGCTTTACGGTTGCTGCCCCTTACGGGACTGCAAGTGCGATTGCTGGAGAAACACCGTCCGCTTATGACTATGCGCTTGCATTGAACAGCGGGGATATGATCGACAACACATTGAACTGGATTGCTGCAACCAATACAATGGCTTACAACGTAGACAGTGCAAACCCATACAATGAAAACTGGAATGGTGTAACTGATAAGTATCTTGGCCTTCAGTTCACTGTAGGTGGAAATACGCATTACGGATGGGCTCGTTTGGATGTTCAGGCGATAGGAGATGTATTTACATTGAAAGATTATGCATTTAACGCTTCTCCAGACCAAGGTATCGAAGCTGGTCAGACAGCTGGTTTACTAATGGAGCAGATGGAGTCTATGGTACACTTCGTGAACCAGTCAGACAACACTGTTAAGGTTGTTATTTCTTCAGCGCTTACAGGTGGAAAGATTTCTGTAGTTTCTGCTTCAGGAGCAGTTGTTTCGTCTTCAGCTGTTGAAAGTGAATCTTTCATTGTTGACATGAACGGACTTGCTGCAGGTATCTATGTGATCTCTGCTGAGTTCAACGAAGGAGCGATGACTAAGAAAATGATCGTTCACTAAGAATCATCATACTTTTTTTAAGAATGCCCCGTCCCGATGTCTATCGGGACGGGGCTTTTTTTATTTTTGACCAAGATTTTGTTCATGGAAAAGAAAAAGGTAGCGAAAATCAACGCGCACGGATCACTCGCTCTACTGGCTTTAGGACACGTGGGGATCCGGAAATGGCGGGAGGCCGTCCATCAAGAAAAAATGAAGTCGTCAAAAGACCGGGAAAATGGCAAAAAAGCTGGCGAATAAGATCTTGATCATAGGTTGGGACGCTGCAGACTGGGACATCATTGAGCCGCTCATGCAGGAAGGAAAGATGCCAGCACTCGAAAGATTAATGAAACGAGGTGTTTATGGTCGTATAAAAACGCTCGATCCACCGCTCTCTCCTATGTTATGGACAAGTATCGCTACAGGCGTTCGAGCCGATAAACACGGTATATGTGGTTTTGTAGAACCTTATCCGAATGGTGAAGGTTTGAGGCCAGTTACTTCTACTTCAAGAAAGGTCAAGGCTTTGTGGAATATGTATACGCAAAGCGGATTAAAGACAAATGTTGTTGCCTGGTGGCCTTCCAATCCGGTAGAGCAGATCAATGGCTGTATGGTTTCGAATCTTTATCAGGTTGCCAATAATCCGATTGAGGAGGATTGGGTCATGCCTGAAGGTACAATACACCCACCCGAGATGGTTGAGGGTATGAAGGAATGGCGCGTTCATCCAAGCGAGATCACTCCTTCAATGGTGCTTCCTTTTATTCCGAACATCAAAGAGGATATAGAACTTCGAAAAGACAAACGTGTGATCAGCGTTATGAAGGTACTCGCTCATGCTGCCTCAGTTCATGCTGCATCAACTTATCTGATCGAAAATTCTGATTGGAATCTTATGGCAGTCTACCATGATGCTATTGATCACTTCTGTCATCTGGCCATGAAGTACCATCCGCCGCGCCGAAAATTCATCGGTAAGAATGATTTTGAGAATTTCAAGCATGTAGTAGAGGCGGCTTACCGTTTTCATGACATGATGTTGGAGCGTACGCTAGACATGATAGATGAGGATACCACGGTGATTTTACTTTCTGATCACGGCTTTTTTCCTGACCATCGTAGACCGGTCGTTCTTCCAAAGGAACCTTCAGGACCGGCAGCTGAACATAGTCCGTTTGGAATTCTTGTAATGGCAGGACCTGGAATTAAAACTACGGGGCAGGAGATCACCGGAGCATCGGTGATCGATATCACACCAACAGTCCTGACATTGGCTGGTTTACCGGTGGGCACGGATATGGAAGGCAAG
>JBKCAB010000821.1:0-3453 GCA_046307935.1 Bacteroidota bacterium
GGTAAGAGAAGGTAGCTAGTGTTCTTAAATGATTGGGGTTTCGTTATGACGAGCTTAATAAACCCCTGCAGAAATTCTCCGGAGGTTGGAAGATGCGCGCTGAGTTGGCGCGAATACTCGTGAATCAACCGGATGTACTTCTATTGGATGAACCCACAAATCATCTGGATATCATTTCAATTTCGTGGCTGGAGAATTATCTGCAACGTTTCGAAGGAGCCGTAATTGTTATTTCCCACGATCGTCTATTTCTGGATAGGGTTACGAAAAGAACTTTGGACATTCATTTGGGTAAGATCTCTGATTATCCTTATTCGTTTTCGAAATACAAGAGTGTCCGAATGGATGAGCTTGAACGGATTGAGCGACAGAAAAAGCACCAGGATAAAGAGATCAAGGAAACAGAGGACCTGATCAATAAGTTCAGAGCAAAGAAGAACAAGGCAGCCTTTGCACAAAGTCTGATCAAAAAATTAGAGAAGACAGAACGGATCGAGATTGATGAAACGGATCAATCAAGAATGAAGATCCGGTTTCCATTGAGTATAGAACCTGGGAAGTGGGTGCTAGAGCTTGAAAATGTGGGTAAATCCTTCAATGAAAGAAAGGTACTTTCAGGTATTTCCATCACTGTAGGAAAGGGTGAGAAAATAGCGCTTTTAGGTCCGAATGGAGTCGGAAAATCCACTTTACTCAAGCGAATCATGGGGACATTGGAAGGAGAAGGTTCAGTGCAATATGGTCACAATGTTCAGATCACCTATTTTGCGCAGGATCAAGCAGAAAAGCTCGATCCTGATAGGACTGTTTATGAAACGGTTGATGCGATCGCTGTAGGCGATATCCGAAGAGAACTAAGGACCGTACTCGGTGCTTTCCTTTTTTCCGGTGAGGACGTGGAGAAAAAAGTGAATGTTCTCTCCGGCGGTGAGCGAACACGGCTAGCGCTTTGCCAGCTCCTGTTGAGTCCTGCAAATTTTCTGATTCTCGATGAACCTACTAACCATTTGGATCTCCAGAGCAAGGAGGTTTTAAAACAAGCTTTGCTCAATTATGGTGGAACTTTCATCATTGTCTCTCACGACAGAGAATTCCTTGATGGACTGACCAACAGGATCTGGGATATCGAAAATGGCGGACTAAAAATTCACCATGACAGCGTTAGTGAGTACCTTCAATTAAAATTGAAACAGTTTGAACCAACAGACAAAAAGCAGGAATTAGCCAAGTTTTCTGAAAAAGAAAGTGCAGTGCCAAACTACACAGACCAGAAAGAGCTCAAAAGACAAAGAAGTCAGTTGAACAATAAAATTCGCCAGGCTGAAGAGAGGATTTCAGCACTTGAAGTGAATTTAAAGCTAATGGATGAGCAGATCGCTAAAATGGATTATTCAGATCGCGAGCGGGCAGATGAACTGCTCAAAACCTATGATGCACTTAAAAAGACACTGAATGAAGAAATGGATTCCTGGGAAAAATTGACTGAATCACTGATGGAGATAGATCAATCACCGTCATAGCGCTCATTCTTTCTGCGTGCACGATCCATGCGTTTATTCCTTTTTTTATTCTTTTTAATGGATTTCCTCGCTTCTTTGGACTGAAGTGACCAGAAGTGTTTGTAGGCTTTTTTTTGTTCTTTTCTCGCTTGCTTTTGCCTTTTTTTATCTTGTTTGGCAAGCATTTTTTCAGCCTCTTCGACTGTAGCAGGTGTTTTGTCAGGCCGCGATGATGAACAGGAGATCAGTGTGGTGCTGAGCAATAAAAGAGTTGCAATAAACGTTTTAATATTCATACCTTTACGGTAACGCAGAACATGAGTATGAAGTTACAGAAATTTTTACTGTTTGCTGTTGTTGCGATGTTGTTCGCTTGTACTAAGAATGCGAATCATCCTGTACCAAATGTTCCCTTTGACATCACGATCGATATTAATCTGCCCAGTTACAACGCACTTATTGGAGTGGGTAATTATGCCTATGTCAACGGAGGATCCAAAGGTGTGATCGTTTACAGGCGTTCGATTGATGAATTTGTAGCTTTTGACAGGCATTCTCCAGTGGACATCAATGGAACTTGCGATCCGCTTGTTCCGGACACGAATAATTTCCTGACCTTGCTCGATCCTTGCTCAGACGCTAAATTCTCACTTTACGATGGATCTCCTATGAGCGGTTCTGATTTCGGATTGCGTCAGTATCAGACCTTTTATAATGGAAGTAATCTTCTCAGGATTTACAACTGACGTCAACGAATTATTAACTTTGCGAAAAATATCCGCATGTCTGAGATCAAGGTAACTATAATCGACAGGGAAGGGACAAGCCATGAATTGGTGGGGCCAACTGATATGAATATGAATGTCATGGAGCTATGCAAAGCCTACGATCTTCCTGTACTTGGTGAGTGTGGTGGAATGGCTATGTGCGCTACCTGTCAGTGTTATCTCGAGTCGAATACAGATCTTCCGGAACAAAGTGATGCTGAGCTCGATATGCTAGATCAGGCATTTTTCGTGAAACCGAACAGCCGACTGGGTTGTCAGATCCACCTCAGTAACGAAATAGACGGTATTATCCTTAGACTGGCGCCAGAGGCATAGTTAAACGGATTCATACATCTGAACCGTTCGGCGCGCAATTTGAGTTGCGAAGATAGTTTAATCAAAAAACTCTTTGGGGATCAAACACACGGGGATCGGTTCCATCTTATGTTTGTTTGCTTTGTTAAACTTTCGGAAAATAGTAAGTACTTCGCGCTCTCTGTCAGAAAGAATGAGCTCATTACCTTTGTAATCCATAGCCCACTCCAGTTCCGGGTAACTCGCTCCGATCTGATCTTCATCACTACGACCGTCAGCCCATAGTCCGTCAGTAGGTTTTGCGGCAAGTATGGATTCAATTACGCCGAGATGAGTAGCCAGTACTTTGACTTGTGTTTTTGTAAGATCTGCAATAGGGCTGAGGTCAACGCCTCCATCACCATATTTTGTAAAGAAACCGATCCCAAAATCTTCGATCTTGTTACCAGTTCCGGCAACTAAGCAGCCATTTGCTTGACCAAGAGCATACAGTGTAGTCATGCGCAAGCGTGCACGGGTATTGGCCATGGCGAGCTGATTGGCTACAACCTCCTTTGGATAGGTCCTCTCCAATACCTCAAATGCTTCCGTAAGATCTACTTCAAAGGAGGTAACATTCGAAAATCGTTTCTTTAGATCGGCAATGTGTTCGCAAGCTCGCTCGTATTCCGGTTTTGTTTGTCTGATCGGCATGTTGACCAAAACGGTCTTACGGTTGGTTAGTGCACATAATGCGGAGGTAAGTGCAGAATCGATACCACCGGAGATCCCAACAATAAATCCTTGGACTCCTGATTGCTGTGCATAGTCATCCAGCCATGCGACAATATGGTCGCAGATCCTTTGAACGTCCAATTTGATCAGAATAGGAT
>JBKCAB010000822.1:0-1475 GCA_046307935.1 Bacteroidota bacterium
TTGCTAATCTCTTCCAATTCCTCCTTATTTTCTCTAGATCGTCTGACCTCTTCCTTAAGTGCATTGGAAACCTCAACAAGTATCAGATCCTCAAAACCAAGTTCATTGAGCATTTCTTGCTGCTGACGTTCTTTTTCCAGCTGATCCATATCGAACTCCTGGACATTGATGTTGAGGTCTGAACGCATTTTAATTACTTCAGCAATGACTGCCTGTGGATCTTCTACCTCTTCGTTGAAAAGATCAATGACCTTCACCACTTCCCTGCCTTCCTCGTTGGTATGGATGATCTTTTGCTTCAATGGCTTGAATTCCTTTAAAAAAGGAATGGACACAATGGTCCGGAACTCTTTGGGAACACCATCCACTTTCATGATGTATTCATACTTTCCTCCTTTCGGAAATGTGATCAGATAGGTCCCTTTGTCATTCGAGTTGAACCTACCGATATTGTCACCATTTGAATAATCCCTGATCTCAAAGTCAATGCGTTTCTTCGCCGGATCAATCTCAGACACGAAACTTCCCTTAACGACAGACAATTGAAGAGGTACCCTGTCAACCTTAACCCGATAGACAAAATATTTGCCTTCCTGACTTTGCCTCGCAGATGCGAAGTAAGCATTTTTATTGAGTGAATCGACAATGTAAAAAAGGTCATCATCCGGAGAGGAGATCGCAAAATCCATATTCTCAGGTGGTCCGAAGGTGTTGGATTCAGGATCATATTTACTTCGGAAGACATCATAACCACCCATCGAATTATGCCCTTTTGAAGAAAAATACAAGTAGTTTCCGTCCGGGTGCATGTACGGATAATCCTCGTCAAACTTCGTATTCACATTACCGGGAACAGGCTGAGGCATTCCCCAGCTGCCATCAGGCAGTTTTCTGCGGACATATATATCCTTTCCATTGTCGCCGTCGTCACCGTAGCTGGAATAATAGATCACGGAAGGATTCTGTGGAAAATGGATCAGCGGTATATGGTTATTCTTTTTATCCAGCTTTGTTTGGAATTCGGCTGTCACCAGCATGCTTCCTCCAATGTCTTTCAAATCGTAAATTCTGAAGAATCTATCTGCCTGGATCTCTTTTTTATCAACTACGATCAAGTCGGAAATGGTTGTCATTAAACGTTTACCGTTCTGACACATCTGAATTTCCCGGTCGGCATCAAATTTCTTTTTTGCTGTTGATTTCTTTTCATTGTAGCTCGAATAATACTTGATCGCCTCGTTGAACTGATAATTGAAATGCAGAGCTTTTCCCAGAAAAAAGTATGCCTCAGGTGGTGTTGAAGGATCAGTGATCGAGAAAGAAAGGTATTTGATCGCCTCTGGTTTGTTGTTGGAATTGTAGAGCAAGCACGTACCGTAGCGGTAGTTGTAATTGGCATCTCTCGGTTGCAGCGACAACAAACGCATATACAAAGGAGTGGCTTCCAGATACCGTTCATCATCGAACAGCTTATC
>JBKCAB010000823.1:0-1660 GCA_046307935.1 Bacteroidota bacterium
ATAAATTTGGTTTTTTGTGTAAAACGGATCTTAAAACTTAATCTTTATACTCCACCTTGCCCTGTCCTAGCAACATCCGTAAATTGATTTACAAAATCTGACCCAGAAGTTCCATAAATAATGGTGGGTGCAGAACCAGCGACTGTAGAGTGAACTAAATTAGTTCCAAAGGGGCTTAAAGCACCATCATAGGCATTGGTTACCGTTGTTGAATTGGACGTATTCGATATAGGCAAATAAACCGTTGCTTCCGTAGCTGATCCAAATGTGACAAACCCGTTATTCGAAATAAAAAGCTGCGTATAATTTTTGCCGTTATATTTAAAAGTCCACGGAAGGTTGATTGCTGAGGAAACAGCGTCAGTGCCAACTGCTGCACCAGATAACCAAGTGGTTCCAGTAATGGCTGTGTAAGTACCTGCAGAGGTTGCATAGGTATAACTTGCCACCTGCCCCCAAACCTTCCCACTTCCCAACAAAACAACCACCACACCCAAACACACAACCACCCCCCTCACGGCCTTTCGCCATGAAGATGCTTGTAAATTACTGCTATGTTGTGATAATCGGATCATTTATTGCAAAGGGTCAGGTCGCCTTGAACAAGGACCTGATGAAATTTTGAGTTAGTGAGCTTGTATTCTTTGAACAGCATCAATTGATCTTTCTTTTCGGCGCGAAAGTTAAGGCTCACGAATATTCGGGAAATACAAGCGAAGAACGCATCGAACACTTTACGCAGTTCAACCATGGTTGACCAGGAGGAAACACTTAGGCGACGCACAAGGGCCATAAGACGTATCTGCAAAAATGAGGTGGAGGGCGCGCAAACAAAAACCATCAAAACCGGCACAAGCAATCGCTTGGTACAAATGGATTCAGGTCGTAAAAGAATGTAGCGTAGTAGTAATTGCATAGGTTACCTTGATAAATCGCGCACGCATCACGCACGTAGCAAAAAACAGTCCATTAAATTCTTTTTATTCATTATCAGTAACTTCAATGATTTATTCAAAAACATTTTTTCCAAAAATGGGATGAAATGTGTGTTTTTGAAACTCCTCCATTCAGCACAGCAAAGGCCCTGACTTCCAATCTGTCAAGGCCTCCGCAAGATACTAAAAATAACTTACCTATTGCTCCATCAGCTTGATCAGGTTCAATGCCGACCCGGCCCTGAACCACTCCAGCTGTGAACCGTTGTAGGTATGATTCAATACGATACTTTCTTTTGATCCATCCTGGTGCACGAGCTCGAGGTTCAATGGCTTCTCCGGTGCAAATGACTCCAGATCGGTAAAATTGAACGTGTCGTCCTCGCGGATCTTGTCGTAGTCAGCTTCATTTGCAAAGGTCAACGCCAACATTCCCTGCTTCTTCAGGTTCGTTTCATGGATCCGTGCGAAAGACTTCACAATCACAGCACATACGCCCAAGTGGCGGGGTTGCATTGCCGCATGCTCACGCGAAGAACCTTCTCCGTAGTTATGGTCGCCCACCACAATCGATGGAACACCGGCCGCTTTGTAGGCACGCTGTACAGCCGGCACCTCACCCACCTCACCGGTCAACTGGTTCACAACGGCATTTGCCTTTCCGTTGAAGGCATTCTCCGCGCCGATCAACAGATTATTGGAAATGTTATCGAGATGACCCCGGT
>JBKCAB010000824.1:0-1838 GCA_046307935.1 Bacteroidota bacterium
ACGGAAATCGAAGTCTGGATCCTGGAATCCCCAGATAAATACTCTGGTCAAGCGTTTTTCGCAACAGCTTTCCCTTTTCATTCAGCGAGCTGTCGTTGAACCAAACCGGTTCAAATCCATTTTTTTCATAAAATTTGAATAGCCATTGTCTGTGCTCTTCGGATAAGCCAAGCTCCTTACTATTCTCCTCTTCAAGAGACATTTGCAACTTTTGCCGAAAGGAGAGGTCTTGATTTTGTAAGAAATGTGTCGGCGCTTTATTCGGTCTCTCACCAGAAGATCGGGCATTGTTGCAAGAACAATACAAAAAGGCAGAAAGGCAGAAAAGGAACAGAACACGCATGTCCAAACAAATTGATTCGCTAATTTCGCAAAACAACTGATAATAAACGATATTTCAGCATGGTATTCTCAGCACTCATCGTCATAATTGCAATTACCTCACTGATCTCCTACAACGCGTTCAATGATGACCGTCTTTTAAACAAGCTTCTTTTTTCTGCCTATCAGATCAAGCATGACCGTGAATATTACCGGTTCATAAGCAATGTACTCGTGCATGTGGACTTCACGCATCTATTGTTCAACATGTTTTCGTTGTATTTCCTGGGGCAAGCGCTGGAGTCGGCCTTGTTTAGTGATTATGGTCAACAGGTAGGTGAGTTCCATTTTCTAATGATCTATTTTTTTGGAGGTGTAATGGCCAATATCTACGGGTATTTTCGGCATCAGAATAATCCTTACTATCGCTCAGTAGGTGCCTCAGGAGCTGTATCCGCTGTTATATTTGCAGCAATCATGTGGATGCCGGATATGGAACTCTTTCTTTTCTTGATCCCAATACCTATACCCGCTTTTATTTTTGGGCCGCTCTATTTGGCATTTGAGTATTGGTCGCACAAAAGGGGTGGGAGTGGCGTTGCACACGATGCGCACATTGGAGGCGCTTTGTTTGGTGTACTTTACGTATTAATCATTAATATTGACAAGGGCAAAGAATTTCTCAACCTGATATTTTGATCATGATTTATATCAATAGTAACGGAACGATCCTGACAAACGATGCACCGACAATAAATGCCGGAAACCGTGGTCACGTATATGGTGATGGAGTTTTTGAGAGTGTCCGTATCATGAATGGTGTTCCGCTCAACCTTGAAAATCATATTCGCCGCATGCTTGAGGGAGCCAAGGCGATAAAAATGCGTCCACCGTCTTTCTTTAACACTGCTTTTTTCGAGGAAAGAATCCTGGAATTGTGTGCGCGTTCCGAGATCAAAGAAGGTGGAAGATGCCGCATCTCATTAGATAGAGTTACAGGTGGCGCTTGGAAACCGGATTCGAATGAATGTACTTATTTCATAGAAGTATACCCTTATGAGACCAATAATTTTGAGTTGAATTCTAAGGGGCTGGAGATCGATCTGTATGCTGACATCAAGATCCAGAAGAACTTTTTATCGAACTTTAAAACGAAGAGCGGACTCATGTATGTGATGGCGGGTATAAATGCCAAAGAACGTAATCTGGATGATGTTCTGCTCAGCAATGACCGTGGTGGAATTTTAGAAAGCTCCTCGTGCAATCTATTCGTCGTTAGCAATGGAGTACTTTATACACCGGGACTTGAAGAAGGATGTTTGGCGGGAACTATGCGCATGCAGATCATTAATCTTGCGTTAAAAAATGGCATCAAAGTGTACGAATGCAATATCCTACCGCAGAACCTTTTAGCTGCAGATGAGATCTTTCTAACCAACGCCATCCGTGGGATCAATTGGGTCAGCGGATACCGAACGAAACGCTATTTCAATAATATGGCCAGAAAACTGGTGGCC
>JBKCAB010000825.1:0-10633 GCA_046307935.1 Bacteroidota bacterium
GGATCTGGGACAGGAACTCATGACTGCATTAGACCTGACGAACTTCTTATCCTAACTTCTCTACTGCGATAAAACAGTATTTCGAGCAATTCACGACTGATAATAATCCTGTCAAAAGCTGACAGAAATCAGTTTTTCCCAAATGAGCCCATTCTACTTTTGTTGTGTACCGGTGAAGATCGGTATACAAGTCTTAAAACCTTTATTTTATGGAAAAAAACACGAAGTCTCAGTGGTTTTGGGTAATCATCTTTGGTTTTCTCAGCAGCTCCTCAATTTTTGCTCAGCTGTATACCCAATTACCAGAATGCACCGCATTGGTGCCGTATTTTGAATTGGATCTTTCAGGGAATCCGGATTCATCGTATCAAACCCCGGAGTTTAATCGCCTACCCGGCTGCTGTGGAAACACGGATAACAATGATGATTATGTTTCCTTTTATGTAACGCTTCACCCGGATGTGGCAATGTTCGAGCTGATAGTCGTCGACGGCTATGCTGACCCATCAGGTTCCGGCGTGTATAATATCGTGTCCGGTGGAATGACTTCACCAGGTGACTGTGGAGCAGAAATTCCCGGAGGTGCTCCGATTTGTATTTCGGGATCTGGTCCGCATAAAATCACTTACAGAAAGCCCGGCAGCAATGATATTGCTTATATATTTCGCCAGATACCGAAACCTATTTATCCGACAAATCAGCCGACACGTTTTGGGTGTACACTCCCTCTACCAATTTATGGGCTTAACAATATCTCTATCACCGCAATAGCGAAAAGCCCAAATTGCGCAGCCAGCTTATCAACGTTGAACACTTATATGAGCTGTTTGAATTGCGCTGATCCTGTTTTTGATCCGGGATCCAATCCATCCTACCCATATACTGTTACCTATCAAGTTACGGGGACACCACAGGCAGAGGCATGCGGCACCTATCCAACTTCCGGATCTTTCACAATTACCGTCTATGACGAACTAAATATCTCTGTTACGCCAAATCCAGCCGAGTTTTGTGCAGGTGGCCCTGGTGTAAACCTTACAGCATCTGCAGATGGTGGTGATGGCAACTACAACTTCATCTGGCTGGACAGTGATGGTGATACTCTCTCAACCTCCTCATCCTATCAGGCTACAGTTGAAGGAATTTACACTGCAATCGTAAATGACGGTCTGATCTCGAGCACATGCGAGGGAGCGTCGATCACAGTGCCGGTTGATGAAGGACAAACTCCAGTAGTAAGCGCGGGTACAGATAAAACAGCATGTGAATCGGCTCCAACAGTCGTTCTGAATGGCTCGGTGCTGTATGCGGACCCGCAATGGCTCGGCGGACTTGGAACGATCAGTCCGAATAGATTTACGGATACCGTAACGTATACGCCAACTCCCGCAGAGATAGCTGCAGGATCTGTGACCTTAACACTGACAAGTGCCAATGCAGGGGGCGGTTGCACTGAGCAAAGTGATGCCGTAACAATATCGTACTCCGGCAACATGGACATCATTGAGACAATTGGATCGATCGTATGTTACGGACAAACTACAACACTTTCTGCCACTGTGAACGGTGGAGTCGACCCAATAAGCTACAACTGGAACACCGGGTCCACTTCTGCTTCGATCTCCGTTTCAGCCGGCACCTATGGATTGACCGTATCGGATCTGTACGCCTGTACGCATACCGAATATTTCACAGTTAACCAGCCAACACCTATTGCATTGGTTATAAATAGCACCGATGAAAGCATTACCGGAGATGACGGTGTCGTAAATGTCTCTGTGAGCGGAGGCGATGCACCTTACTCCATCACCCTCGCTAATGCCTCCAATGTTGTAGTGGGATCAACAACCGGAAATACGCTGAATGTAACGGGTCTTTCTGACGGAGTTTACACTGCGAATGTAACCGATGGGAACGGATGCTCAGTCTCGTCCAGTACTGTTGTAAACACTTTCGCTTGCTCTGGACTCGAGGTAATGGCATCATCAACAGGGGTTGAATGCTATGGTGAGAGTAATGGTTCAGTTTCGGCAATCGGAAATGGAGGAACCTTGCCAGAGAATTACAGCTTCGCATGGAATACGGTTCCTCCGCAAACTCTAGCGACCGTTAACAATCTTCCGGCTGGAACTTACAATGTTACTTTAACGGACAATAACACGGGATGTTTTGATATTACCTCCGTAACGGTGTTTCAGCCAACTGAATTAACCAATACCATCACTCAAACCAATGTTACAACTGAGGGAGGGTCGAATGGAACGGCTACTGCCAATCCACAAGGAGGTACAATACCTTTCAACTACTCCTGGAACACTACTCCGGTTCAATCTACACAAATGGCAACCGGATTATCAGCAGGAACATACTCTGTAACAATAACCGACGATAACAACTGTTTCATCACTGATGATGTGGTGATCAACCAACCTCCTTGTAACGACTTTCTGTTGGCCGTAAACACGACACCCCTACTTTGTAACGGGGATAACAATGCATCTGCCACTGTTTTTATCTCAAATGGAAATCCTCCGTTCAATATCGTTTGGTCTACGGGGGCAACCAACGTAAACAGCATCTCAGGTCTAGCCGCCGGAAACTACGCTGTGACCGTATCCGATGTAAACTGCTCCACTTCTAAAAATTTTACGGTTAGTGAGCCGGAACCATTGAGCTTAGGTCTAGCTCCCTCGAACGTCACATGTTACGGTGGAGTCAACGGTTCAATTGACCTTACCGTGTCTGGAGGAACATATCCGCAATATTCCTATTCATGGTTTAGCGATGGCAAGATCATAGCAGAAACACAAGATGTCTTCACTTTACCACCGAGTACATATACAATAACGGTGACCGACGAGAATGGTTGTCAGGCCATTGCAAGTATCGGAATCACGCAACCGCTCGAACTTTCCTTGGGCACTACAGATGTGGATAATCCGTGTTATGGCAATTTACTCGGAACAATCGATGCGTCAGTTTCAGGTGGAACTTTACCGTACGCATACAGTTGGGTTGGACCTTCCGGATATACAGCGAATACTGAGGATATTTCGAACCTCGCTGCAGGATTGTACAAACTGATTGTCACTGATGGAAATGGCTGTACTTCAGATCCGATCGATGACTACATCTCTCAACCGGCATTGCTCACTGCAAATGCGTCAATGACAAATCAGGTTGCTTGTAATGGCGGGAACAATGGTGCCGCTGAGGTAGTTGCAAATGGAGGAACAATGCCCTATTCGTATGCATGGACAGGGCCTTCCGGATACACTTCGGTCCTCGATTCCATCGCAGGAATTGCTGCCGGATCGTATTCCGTATCGGTAACCGATGCTCAAAATTGTACTGCAGCAACTTCGGTAAGTATAACAACTGTCACAGACATTACCAATCCGACCATCACCTGTCCTGTACCGATTTCAGTGAATGCTGACCTTGGTCTTTGCACTGCTTCAGGTGTCAATCTGGGGACACCTGTTTCTAACGACAACTGTATGGTCGCTTCAGTTACAAACAATGCACCTGCTGCGTATTCGTTGGGGTCCAGTGTTGTGATTTGGACCGTTACTGACGGTACAGGGAATACTGCTTCTTGTAATCAAACTGTAACGGTGATCGATAATCAGAACCCGACTATCACCTGTCCTGCCAACGTAACGGACTTCACCGATCCTGGCGTCTGTAGTGCAGAACTCATTAATGTTGCCCTAGGAACTCCAACAACAGGGGATAACTGTTCTGTTGCATCCATAATTAACAATGCTCCAGCATCTTTTAATCTTGGAGCAAATACGGTTGTATGGACTGTAACAGACGGTTCAGGAAACACTGCTTCATGTAACCAGACTATCACCATTCTGGACAACCAAAATCCTACGATAACTTGTCCTGCACCGGTAAGTACAACCACAGGCACAAGCAATTGTATTGCAACGAGTGTTATTCTTGGAACGCCCGTAACCAATGATAATTGTTCTATCCTGAACCTAACGAACAATGCCCCGGCAGTTTACCCACTCGGATCGACAACCGTAACATGGACAGTTACAGACGGCTCAAACAATCAGGCAACATGCACGCAAACAGTTACCGTAACAGATATCATTCCTCCTACGATCCTTTGTCCTGCGCCAGTCACGACAAACACCAACACCGGAGCTTGTGAGGCAACAGGAGTAGCACTCGGAACACCGGCAACTGCCGACAACTGCAGTGTATTCAATGTCACAAATAATGCTCCGAATCCATTCCCACTGGGAACAACCACCGTGACATGGACCGTAACGGACGGATCCAACAATCAAACAACATGTACACAGAGTGTCACAGTGATCGATAATCAGAACCCGACGATCACCTGTCCTACTAACGTAAACGAGAACGCTGATCCGGGAGTTTGTTCTGCGACAGGAGTTGCTCTGGGTTCGCCTTTAACAGCAGATAACTGTTCTGTATTCTCTGTCACAAACAACGCTCCGAATCCTTTTCCACTCGGAACAACTACAGTGACATGGACTGTTACCGACGGTTCAGGAAGACAAGCTACATGTAATCAATTGGTGAATATTACCGATTCACAGAACCCAACAATTACCTGTCCTGGTCCGGTTGCGGTGAATACAGATCTGAACAGTTGTGTAGCAACCGGTGTAGTTCTTGGAACTCCTGTAACCACTGACAACTGTTCTTCCTTAACAGTGACCAATAACGCCCCTGCTTCTTTCTCAATCGGTATAACAACGGTAACATGGACCGTCACTGATGGCTCCAGCAATGCCGTGAGCTGTCCTCAAACTGTAACTGTAATCGACAATCAGGATCCATTGATCATCTGTCCTTCAACGGTAACGGTGAACGCAGATCCGGGACTATGCACTGCAGGAACGGTAACCCTTGGAGTTCCGGGAACATCGGATAACTGTACAATTGGTTCTGTTACCAATGATGCACCCAATCCTTTCCCTTTGGGAACAACAACGGTACTCTGGACGGTAACGGACGGATCGGGTAATACTGAAACCTGCACACAAACTGTCAATGTAATGGACAATCAGGATCCAACGATCACATGCAGTGGGCCGGTTGCTGTCTCTGCTGACTTAGGTGTATGCACAACCGACTTATCAAATGTACCTCTTGGAACTCCTGAAACTGCTGATAATTGTTCAGTGGCAACGGTAGCGAATAATGCTCCATCAGCATTTTCAATCGGAACAACGATCGTAACATGGACCGTTACAGATGGTTCAGGTAATGATGCAACATGTACCCAAACCGTCACGATAATCGATGACCAGGATCCGATCATTTCCAATTGTCCATCGAATATTATCGTCAATTCAGATTTGGGAGAATGTGGGGCTGTGGTTAACTGGACTGTTCCGACGTATACCGACAATTGTGGAGCTGCAATGACCTTCACACATATTCCGGGAACCTTCTTTCCGGTTGCTACAACTACAGTGACTTACACGGTTACAGATGGATCCAACAACGTATCGATCTGCTCTTTCAGCGTAACCGTCAACGATACCGAAGCACCTTCGATCACTTGTCCGGCTCAGATCGAAACATGTGACCCATTGGTGAACTATTCGGCTCCTTCAGCTTCGGATAACTGTGAGGTTAGCAGTAACGGTGTGATTCAGACGGCTGGCTTACCAAGTGGCTCGGACTTCCCGGTGGGAACTACCACCAATGCATTTGAAGTCATGGACATACATGGTAATGTTTCAACCTGTTCATTCGATGTGGTCGTGTTCCCTTTGCCGGTGATCACACTTGATCCAACAGATGTAACATGCAATGGGTTGAACAACGGTACTATTGATGCAACCGTCTCCATCGGCACCGAGCCTTATTTGTATGACTGGTCAAACGATTCCACGACTGAGGATTTAAGTGGTATGGCCCCCGGAATATATTCACTGGATGTAGTCGATAATAACGGCTGTAGTGCAACCGCTTCTGCTACAATAGCTGAGCCTGAAGTGATGACGCTTGAGGCAGATGACACGCACGTGACCTGCTACAACGCTGCCGACGGTGCAGTCGATATCTTTGTAGAAGGTGGAAACGTTCCTTACACATTTGATTGGAGCAATAACACCACGAACGAAGACGTAACCGGTCTCAGTGGCGGTGCGATCGACGTAACAGTTACGGACGCCAAAGGATGCCAGGTGAATTACGCCACAACGATCGAAGAACCTGATTCATTGATGCTTTCTGCAGTAACGTATGCTGCTCAGTGTGGATCATCAACTGGGGCTGTTGTTCTGACAGTAACGGGTGGTACCAACCCTTACGATTTCAACTGGTCAGACGGCAGTGATGGTATAAATCTCTACAATGTTGTGGCAGGTGACTACTCGGTTACAGTCACAGATGCCAACGGATGTCAGAATTCACTTACCGCAACCATCGATGCAGTGAATCAACTGGAGGCACAACTCATCGTTCGCGACGCAAAATGCTGGGGAGAAAATTCGGGAGAGATCCAAGCGGTGGTTGAAAACGGATATGCTCCTTTTACGTACGACTGGTCAGATGGACAGTCAACACCAACCGCATCAGAACTCGGTGCAGCTGCATACAGTGTAACAATTACGGATTCGTATGGCTGCGAGGTAACATTGAACACTGCTGTCAATCAACCTGATTCATTGTATATTCAGCTCACTTCCTCTGCATACGCTGGCGGATATGGAGTTAGTTCTTACAATGGCGCCGACGGATATGTAAATGCAGATGTGTTCGGAGGTGTTTCTCCTTATGAATACGCTTGGTTGGGTCCAAACCTATTTGAATCTGACGAACAGAACATTTACGGACTGTACTCGGGAGGCTACACGCTAACAGTAGTTGACGCGAATGGATGTAAGGCAAACGCTTCAACCCGCATCACCGAACCCGATGTCTTGGAGATGCCGAACGGGTTTTCACCGAATAGCGACGGAGAAAATGACTTCTTCGAAATCCACGGAATAGACGCCTATCCGGACAACGATTTGGTAATATACAACCGCTGGGGCAACATCGTCTATGAGGTTCAGAGTTACCAGAACGAGTGGAATGGTGAGAATAATTTAGGAGAACAACTACCGGATGCCACCTACTTCGCTATCCTTCAAATTTATGTGAATGGAGAGTTAGTTAAGACACACACAGGATATATAGATCTCAGAAGATAAATCAATCATAACTAAGACTAAGATCATGAAAAAAATAGTAAAAATAATCGTAGCAACGGTCTTCCTCCCGATGATGGGAGGAGCACAGCAGGACGCGTTGGTTAGTCAATACATGTTCAACGGACTTTACCTCAACCCGGCGTATGCAGGAACACATGATTACTGGACCTCAACACTGAGCTT
Organism: Bacteroidota bacterium; assembly: GCA_046307935.1. Taxonomy (GTDB): domain Bacteria; phylum Bacteroidota; class Bacteroidia; order Flavobacteriales_D; family Crocinitomicaceae; genus M0103. Next base: position 7,383 of record JBKCAB010000825.1, read on the forward strand.
TCGCTCGCAGTGGGTAGGTTTTGAAGGAGCGCCCATGACAACCATCGCTGCGGTTGATGGTCCGATCACAGGTAAGAACATGGGGCTCGGAGCGGTTCTGCTGCACGACCGCATCGGTGTAACACGACATAACTCCGCCATGTTTGCCTATTCCTACCAGCTCAAACTAAATGAATCCAGTCGTTTAGCATTGGGGATAAATGCGGGATTCTCCCAATTCAGCGCAGAGTTCAGCGACCCTGAGTTCGTGGTTTGGGGTAAAGAAGAGGATGTTGTTTTCCAGAACGACCTTCGCAGCAAGATCCTCCCACGTTTCGGACTTGGGGCATATTATTACGGCAATAAGTATTATGCCGGTGTAGCTATCCCAACGCTTTTTGCATACCAAAATGACATGAACTTCAATTTTGATGTGTCGAAAGCATCATTCCTTAGACGGCACTACCTGTTCACTGCAGGATACGTTTTCGATACTTCAAAGGACATAAAGATCAAACCGTCTGTACTATTGAAATATGTCAATAACACACCTCTTGAGGCCGATTTTAACTTGGCTACTGTTTACAAGAACATGTATTGGCTCGGAATCTCTTACCGAACCGGTGATGCGTTGGCATTAATAGTAGAATACCAGGCAAATCAACGTTTCAGGGTCGGTTACTCTTATGATGTAACACTATCGAAACTAAGACATTACTCGGCCGGTTCTCATGAGATCATGATCGGTATCGATTTTGGTCAGGATCTCGTGAAAGTAAAAACACCAAGATACTTCTAAGCATTCACGTTATGAAAAAGAACATTACACACCTAGTAACAGTCCTTGTACTGAGCATCGGCTTGAATTCCTGTGTCAATTACCACACGCGAAAAGGGAATGGCTACTACGATCATATCAACTACGCACAGGCTATTGATCATTATCAGAAAGTATATGCCAAAAGGAATGATTCATCGATTGAGCTTAAGCTGGCAGATTCCTATTACCGCACCAATAAGTTGGATTCGGCTGAAGCCCTTTACGAACGTTCCCTGTCGCGTGGGAATACCAATCCAAAAACTCGCTTTGAATACGGTAAAGTACTGATGGCAAACGGTAAACACAGACAAGCGGCCAATGCATTCAAAGAGTACCTGAAGGTTCATTCCTCAGATGTCACGGCAAAAATGCTTCTGGCATCCTGTAATTCAGTCATCGAAAGGTACAGAGATACTACGCTTTACACGATGCACCCGATTTTAGAGGATCAGTTCGTAAACTCATTCAGTATTATTGAGTATCAAAATGGTGCTGTTTTCACCGCCGATAAAGTGGTTTTTGCCGGGAGAAAACAGAATCCATGGACTGGAAATTCCTATCTGGAACTTTACCAAATGGAAAAGGATGTTGAAGGAAACTGGCTTGCACCCGAACTTCTGAAAGGTGATGTTAACGGACGTTTTCACGAGGGACCAGCTACCTTCAGCAAAGACGGAAACACAGTCTATTTCACCAGGAGTAATTATTACAAGCGCAAAATGGTGCTCAATGAAGCGGATGAAAACAACCTGAAGATCTTCAAGGCCACACTGCTCAATGGTGAATGGAAAGATCTGGAAGAATTCCCTTTCAACAGTGATGACTATTCATGTGGACACCCTACCCTTTCCGAAGATGGAAAAACAATGTATTTTGTTTCAGACATGCCCGGCGGAAATGGTGGTACAGATCTGTATGTGACAACGGTGAAAGATGGTAAATGGACGGAGCCCGTGAACTTGGGCTCAGATGTCAATACCGGTGGAAATGAGATGTTCCCATATTTACATTCAGACGGATCACTTTATTTCTCCTCTGACGCCCACAATTCCATGGGTGGGTTGGATGTATTCATTACTTCACACAACGGAACGCGCTGGTTAAAACCGGAAAATCTCAACTATCCGCTAAATTCCATCAAGGATGACTTTGGATTCTCGATCAACAATGACAACAAAACGGGTTTTGTCTCTTCATCGCGTTCAAAATCCGACAAGATGTACAGCTTTGAGAAGCACTCTCCCACCTTCACCTTGTATGGTCGTGCACGGAAAAAAGCGACACAGATCCCCGTGGAAGGTGTAATCGTCGAAGTAACCAACAGCGCTACAGGAAAGGTCACCAGTGTGGTCAGCGACAAAACCGGAAACTTCAAACTTAAGCTCGATCCTGAAAGCAAATATAACCTTTACTGTACCAAGTTTGGCTGCTTCTCACGAACTGATCTAATCAGCACCATAGGATTGAAATATTCGGAGGATTTTTACGCCGATTTTGAGGTTGAAGAGATTGTGATCGATAAACCGATCGTCCTGGAGAATATTTATTACGATTTCGATAAATGGGATATTCGTCCGGATGCCGCAGCAGAACTCGATAAGTTGGTTCGTATACTGATGGATAACCCAAAAATCGAGATAGAAATGGGATCTCATACTGATTGTCGAGGTTCAGACCGATACAATCTCGTTCTGTCTGACAAGCGCGCACGGGCAGCCGTTCTTTATTTGATCTCCAGAGGTATCGATGCAACCCGACTCACCTGGAAAGGCTACGGAGAAACTATGCATGTCAACAAATGTGAGGATGGTGTTCCATGCACAGAAGAAGAGCATCAGGAAAACCGTAGAACTGAATTCCGCGTTAAGAAGATCAGAGACTAATACCTTTTACTCAACCTAAGAAGCCCCGCATGACGGGGCTTTTTTTGTCTTGTCGTTTCAACGGATATGTTGTAATTTCGGCATACTATGTTGAAGTTTTCTGCCTGCAGACTGCTCTTTTCTTTGTCGGTTTTTGGCTCCTTAGCTTGTCAGGGACAAGAACTCGTTGGTTCCCAGGGTGGGATATTGGAAGGCAGTTTGGGATCCCTATCCTGGTCACTTGGCGAACCTGTTATTGAAACTGCTTCAAACACTGCTTTGACTTTCTCACAAGGATTCCAACAGAACTTTCCGGGAAATGCCGGATTAGCGAGTTTTGTCAGCGATCAACTCATCGAGATCTACCCGAACCCAACCCATGATCAGCTGACCATTGACCCGAAGAATCATCTACTCACCGGAGATCTCTACATAACTGATGCTACTGGTCGAGTAGTGTACCAATTGCAAAAAGAACATTTTCCAAGTACCATATACCTGGGATCATTCGCTCCAGGAATGTACTTTGTCATCATTAAGTTATCAGATCTTACAAGTTTTTCATTGCATGTGATCAAACAATAATGTAC
>JBKCAB010000826.1:0-17779 GCA_046307935.1 Bacteroidota bacterium
ATCCACCATCCTGCGGGAGATATCAAGAAGATCTCCACTTTCTCGAGCAACCTGGTTACATCCGCCTGGAATGGCAATGGACTTCAGTCGCACTGGCGGGTGGTATGGACGGCTAATTCCAACGGTCATGGTGTAACCGAGGGAGGTTCTTCAGGCTCACCGATCTTCAGAAGTAACAGTGGAAATTCAGTGATCATGGGAACCCTTACCGGAGGTGGCTCATTCTGTAACGCACAGTCTTCTCCTGATTATTATGGTAAAATGTCCTATCACTGGACCAGCAACGGAACGCCTGCAAATGAACAGTTGAAAACTTACCTTGACCCGAATAATACAGGAACATTGGTACTTTTTGGTTCCGCTGACCCTTGCTCTGCTCCGCAAGCACCTGTAGCCGATTTCGTTGCCAATCAGACTACTGTCGCTCCTGCGACGACGGTGAACTTTACTGATCTCTCTTCAGGCACACCAACCTCTTGGTCATGGACGGTTACACCCGGAACCGGCTGGGCGTATGCGGGGGGTACATCTGCCACAAGTCAGAACCCGCAGATCACTTTCAATACGGTAGGCACCTACACAGTGGCACTTACAGCAACCAATGCCATAGGTTCTGACACCGAGACAAAGACAAACTACATCATTGTTTCTGTGGCTACGACACCTTGCGGAGGAACATCGTCGAATTGTGATGAATACATCTCCAATGTGTCGCTGAATACCATCAACAACAACTCGGCTTGTACGAACTATGGAAACTATACTTCCATCTCTACCACTTTGAATAAGGGGGCACAGTACACAGTGGCGGTAACACCATTTGTTACCGGACAGGGCGCCGGAGCGTATCCAAATGATGAGGTTGCGGTATGGATCGACTGGAATGATGATCTCGATTTTACAGATGCCGGTGAACAGGTGGGCTACGTTTTAGTAGCTCAGAACTGGAGCAACCAGTTCACCTTTACAGTACCTACAAGTGCAGTAACCGGATCAGTAACCATGAGATGCAGAATTTCCTATCAGCCTGATGATGGCGCTATTCAACCTTGTGGAACTTCGCAATGGGGAGAGGTAGAGGATTATACTATTCAGATCCAACCGGCTCCATCGGGAACGCTGACGCTTCAGTGTCCGGGTAACCAAACTATTTATGCTACGCAATCAACTACGGTTCCCAACATTACTGCAAGCGCAACATCCTCTAGTACATGTCCGGGGGGTTCAGTAACGGAAACACAATCACCCGCTGCGGGATCACCGCTGCAGAACGGAGCGAATACGATCACAGTAACAGCGACGGATCAGTGCGGGAACGTCAAGACATGTACAACGGTAATTACTTACATCAATAATCTGGGGGTCGAAGAATCCGGAATTTTCAGTGAAGTTGAGTTGTATCCCAATCCGGTTTCAGGCGAGCTCACTGTTGATCTTTCTTCCGTTGCAAATGAGGATATAACGGTTGAACTTTATGATCTATCAGGGAAGCTACTGACTACCAGAACCAACAATAACGGACCATTGATCACTATTGACATGACAAATTTTGCGAACGGTCTGTATCACCTTAAACTCAGAAGTAACAAAGCGCAATCGATGCGTAAGATTTCCAAGTTCTGAGCATAATTTATTGCAATGTAAAGGGTGGCCGAAATCGGTCACCCTTTTTTATTCCATTGCGGTCGTAGAACTCAAATTTTCACCTAATTTTGCACTTTCTTTCCCTTTCGACATGACTGGAACAAAAAAGATCAACGCAGCATTGGTCTCGGTATTTGATAAATCGGGACTTGCCCCCATAATTGAACAATTGCACAAGAGTGGAGTGACGTTCTACTCGACGGGTGGTACGCAGCAATTTATTGAAGCACTGAACATTCCGGTGAACAAAGTGGAAGATCTCACTTCCTATCCGTCGATATTGGGAGGACGGGTAAAGACCCTCCATCCGAAGATCTTTGGCGGAATCCTCAATCGCAGGGATCTGGATGAGGACCAGGCTCAAATTGCAGAATATGAGATCCCGGAGATCGATCTGGTGATCGTTGACCTCTATCCTTTTGAAGCAACGGTTGCATCCGGAGCTTCACATGATGACATCATTGAAAAGATAGATATCGGTGGTATTTCGCTCATTCGAGCAGCAGCGAAAAATTACAAGGATGTGGTCATTCTGCCTGCTCAAGCTCAATATGCCGAGTTTCTGGAGATCATTAGAGCGCAAGGCGCATCAACAACGCTTGATCAGCGGATGTCATTTGCAAGACACGCATTCAACGTTTCTTCACATTATGACACCCATATCTTCCGTTATTTTGACGATGGCAGCACTGAAATATTCAAAGAAAGTATCCAGGATTCTCAGGTGCTGAGATATGGTGAAAATCCACATCAGAAAGGTATTTTCTTTGGCAGTCTGGACGCTATTTTCGATAAGCTCAACGGCAAGGAATTGTCCTATAACAACCTGCTTGATGTGGACGCAGCTGTCAACCTGATGGAAGAGTTCAGGAATGATGATCCAACTTTTGCTATTCTGAAGCACAACAATGCATGTGGACTGGCTACAAGAGAAACTCTCAGCCAGGCGTATCGAGATGCCTTGGCAGGCGACCCTGTTTCTGCCTTCGGAGGTCTTCTGATCGCTAACCGCGAGATTGATGCAGAAACCGCCAATGAGATTAACGACCTGTTTTGTGAAGTGGTCATAGCGCCGGCATATTCTTCAGAAGCATTGGAGATTCTGGTCAGCAAAAAGAACCGCATCATTCTCCGTAAAAAGGATATCCAGTTGCCAAGCATTCAATTCAGAACGATTTTGAATGGTGTCCTGCAGCAGGATAAAGATCTTGTTACGGAGAGCACAGCCGATCTAGAGTTGATCACAGTAAAACATCCGTCAGCAGAGGAGATCAGCGACATGCTCTTTGCCAATAAGCTCGTGAAGCATACAAAGTCAAATACGATCGTTCTTGCAAAGAATGGCCAACTACTCGCCAGTGGTACAGGACAAACATCAAGGGTAGATGCGCTCAAACAAGCGATTCACAAGGCTAGATCCTTCAATTTCAATCTGGTTGGGGCAGTTATGGCATCGGATGCGTTCTTTCCTTTTCCGGATTGTGTCGAGATCGCAAATGAAGCGGGCATTTCTTGTGTGATTCAGCCGGGAGGTTCGATCAAGGATCAGGCGTCGGTTGATTATTGCAACGCTCATGACATGGCAATGGTGTTCACGGGTAACAGGCACTTTAAACATTGATTTTCGATAATTTTTCGTTTTTTGAAACAAAAGAATGAATTTTACGAAAAAGAGGAAGATACACAAGCTACTAATGGTTTAGCTATATTGAAATGGGACTATTCAGTTTTTTAACACAAGAGATCGCGATCGACCTTGGAACAGCGAACACACTAATCATCTTGAATGACAAGGTTGTGGTCGATGAGCCATCTATCGTGGCAAAAGATATTCAGACCGGAAAAGTTGTGGCAATCGGAAAGAAAGCCCAGCAGATGCATGGGAAGACGCACAAGCTAATTGAAACGGTGCGTCCGTTGAAAGACGGTGTGATCGCAGACTTCCAAAGTGCAGAACAAATGATCCGAGGAATGATCAAAATGATCAACCCTGGTCGCAGTTTGTTCAATCCGACGCTGCGGATGGTGATCTGTATCCCATCAGGTATTACGGAAGTAGAAAAACGAGCGGTAAGGGACTCTGCCGAACATGCAGGAGCCAAAGAGGTCTATCTGATCCATGAACCTATGGCAGCTGCAATAGGTATTGGTATTGATGTGGAAGAGCCGATGGGGAACATGATCATCGATATTGGCGGGGGCACATCGGAGATTGCCGTAATAGCGCTTGGAGGAATTGTCTGTGATAAATCCATCCGAATTGCAGGTGATGATTTCACCAACGACATTGAGGAATACATGCGCCGACAGCACAATATCCTCGTTGGAGAACGCACGGCGGAACAGATAAAGATCGAAGTTGGAGCAGCGCTACCTGAACTCGATAATCCGCCGGAGGATTATGCGGTACGTGGTAGAGACCTCATGACGGGTATTCCAAAGGAGATCGTTGTGTCGTACACAGAGGTTGCGCATGCCCTTGATAAAACAATATCGAAAATAGAGGAAGCGATCCTCAGTGCCTTGGAGATGACACCGCCCGAACTTTCGGCAGACATTTACAAAACAGGTATTTATCTCGCTGGTGGTGGATCCATGCTCAGGGGATTGGACAAGCGGATATCTGCAAAAACGAAGCTCCCGGTACATATCGCCGAAGATCCGCTCAGAGCGGTTGCACGCGGCACGAGTATTGCACTGAAAAACATCGATAAATACCAGTTCCTGATCAGAGATTAATTTGGAAGGTCCCGTAATAAAATTTCGGGACTTTTTTATCTTTGTACATGCGCAATCTAGTTGCCTTTCTTAGGCGATTTCAAGTATTTCTCCTTTTTGTTTTGATGCAGGTTTTTGCGCTGTATACCTATTTCTCCTACTTAAACTTTCCCAGAGCCCAATACCTGACCAGTGCATCCAGGGTGAATGGTGCTATTCTATCCGTACGGAATGATCTCACCAAACATTTTGCGCTGAGTGAAAACAATACCAGTTTGCAAAATGAGAACGTTCGCCTCCGCGTGGAACTGGATGCGATGAAACAAAAGCTCAGTGAATTGGATAATGCCCCCGTTAAAGTAACCGACTCGGTATTCAATCAGCAATATACGTACATACCCGCAACTGTGATAAATTCGACCTACACCAAGGCCAATAACTTTTTTACCTTGAACGTAGGTTCCCTCCAGGGGATCAAAAGAAATATGGGTGTTTTCTCCGATAAAGGGATCCTTGGCGTGATCCACTCGGTCAGTAAAAATTTCTCCGTTGTGAAGTCAGTACTCACCGAAAACATCAATATCGATGTAATGATCGAGCCGGCGGGACTTTTCGGATTGCTGAAATGGGACGGCAAACATCCGCGGCGTGGACAGATTTCAGGGATCTCCAACGATCAGCAGGTCAAACGCTGGTCCAACGTTGTTACTCGTGGGGGCTCCGGACTTTTCCCCAGGGGGATGATGGTTGGTAAGGTGGAAAAATTGAGAACGGTGGAAGGAAAGCCACTTTGGGATGTTGTTGTACTTTTCTCCGAAAATTATCGCACATTGCAGCGGGTTTATGTCATCAAGAACCTTTGGCAGAAAGAACAGTCAGAACTTGAAATCAGGGTACCCGGGGACGAAGAATGAATGTGATCGTAAAAAATATTATCCGCTTTGTATTCCTACTGTTGCTTCAGGCTTTGGTACTGAATCAGATCGAGATCGGATTGGGTATTCAGATTATGGTCTATCCGATATTCATTTTGCTGCTGCCATTCGAAACAGGCACATTAATCCTTCTCTTCCTTGCGTTCTTCATGGGGATCCTCATCGATTCGATCAGCAATACCTACGGACTGCATACCTCGTCTTTGTTGCTGGTGGCCTACCTCAGACCGTTTGTATTCAATATGTTCGCTCCGCGCGATGGGTATGATGTGCTCAAGGAAAGTACCATTTACGAGATGGGATCACGTTGGTTCCTTTATGTTTTCGGTCTGTTGCTGCTCATCCACCATTTTTGGTTTTTTCTGCTTGAAATGTTCCGCATCGATGCCATACTCTTCATACTGCAGAAAACAATTTTGAGTTTGCCCCTATCTTTCGGAGTTGCGATCCTCCTTCAAATGCTGTTCATCAGAAAGCCGAAAGAAAGATGAACATTGATTTCAGAAAATATGTCATCATTGCTTTTTTTCTGCTCGTAGGCATCATCTACGCTGTTCGTATTTTCTACATGCAAGTGATCGATGATTCCTGGGTATTGAGGGCACAGGAGATCGCTGAGAAGAGGAAAGAGATCACGCCCCCCAGAGGAGTACTTTTTGACAGGAATGGCAAAAGGATCGTTTCCAACGCCACCTACTACAACCTGATGATGATCGAGAAAGACATCAAAGATCTGGATACGGCGGCTTTTGCCCGTCTCATTGGGTGGTCGGTTGAACAGGTAAGGAATCGTTTTAAGGAAATCGTCGAAGAGGCGGGTACTTTTTACAACCGGCATACCGACAAAAGGATCAGTAACTACCAAAAGATACGGGCCTATCCTTTCCTTAAGGAATTGACACTGGAGGAAATATCCCGGATTGCACCCCATTTGGACAATTTTCCGGGATTCTTTGAAGAGGTAACCAGCATGCGCAGTTATCCATACGCCAATGGGGCAAATATCATTGGGTACTTGTCTGAGGTGAACCAAGAGGAGATCGATGAAGACCGCTTTTACAAGCCAGGTAATAACATTGGCCGTGCCGGACTCGAGCGCTTTTATGAGGAATTCCTTCGGGGCCGAAAAGGCATCCGCTACATCGTCACATCCGCATTGAACAATGCGATCGAACCCTATGCCAACGGAAAATATGACACTCTAGCAAAACAGGGTCAGCCGTTAAAGCTTGGGGTGGATATTCTGTTGCAGGCCTACGGAGAGAAATTGCTAACCGGCAAAAGAGGATGTATTGTGGCAATTGAACCCGAATCCGGTGAGATCCTCGCATTGGTCTCATCTCCGACCTACGACCCGAATATGCTGATAGGAAGGAGAAATATCTCTGCAAACTACCCGAAATTGGTCCAGGATCCGAGTATGCCGCTTTTTCCCAGACCACTTGCCTCAGAATATCCCCCTGGTTCCTCATTCAAGCTACTCAATTCACTCATTGCATTACAGGAAGGTGTGATAACCCCGGATTTCGGCGCCTCATGCAACAAATCGCTGGTAGGTTGTCATGGTCATGCGAGTGCGACCAATCTGGCTGATGCCATCAAACATTCATGCAATCCATACTATTATGCTGTAACCAGGAGGATCATTCAACAAGGCAAAAAGCAAAGTAATTTTGCTGACGCTGAGATCGGATTGGAACTCTGGGCGAAGTACATGAGAAGCTTTGGATTGGGAAACAAACTGCAAACTGATATAACTGGTTTGCGTCCGGGACTCATTCCCGACCCAAAATTCTACGATAAGTGGTATGGACACCATCGCTGGGCTTTTTCCACGATCCGATCTATTTCGATCGGTCAAGGAGAGGTCATGATGACACCACTGCAAATGGCTAATATTGCTGCGATCATTGCTAATAGGGGTTGGTTCATTACACCTCATTTTGTGAAATCGATCGGCAAACAGGGTCCCTTGCCTGAATACAGGCAAAAGAGGTATGCGATGGTTGATCGTAAGCACTATGATGTTGTCATTGAGGGAATGAGGCGAGTAGTCCACGAACCCGGAGGTACTGGATCCAGGGCCAAGTTGAACGACATCGTGGTTTGTGGTAAGACGGGAACTGTTCAAAATCCGCACGGCGATGATCACTCCATGTTCGTGGCCTTTGCGCCGATGAACAAACCAAAGATCGCCATAGCTGTCTTTATCGAGAATGCCAAAGGAGGTGGAGGTTTGTGGGCCGCTCCGACTGCATCCTTAATGATCGAAAGATACCTCACCGGAAAAGTCAAAGAGACTGAAAGGGAAAAGACGATTCTGGACGCAAAATTCACATACAACAAATGAGGCAGCAGCAATCGATCATAGGAAATCTGGACTGGCCTCTGTTCATTACATTCATTCTCATGATTTTCATGGGGTTGGCTACGGTCTATTCGGTCTCTTTCAATGAAGAACATCCCTTTTTGTTTGATCTGTCTCAAACGTATGGAAAGCAGGTTTTGTGGATAGGCGTTTCGCTTTTCCTTGGTTTGATGGTCTTCTTGATCGATTCGGATGTCTACCGAAAATTCTGCGTTCCGATCTATCTTTTCACCATTGGTCTGCTCGTAATCGTGCTTTTCATGCCCCCGGTTCATGGAGCTAGGGCATGGTTGGGCATTGGCTCAATGGGAATTCAACCGGCGGAATTTGCAAAGATTGGAACCGCCCTGTTGCTGGCACGTTTCATATCCGATCTGAATGTGAAGCAGCAAAACACATCCTCCGTCTTCATAGCAAGTCTGATCATACTTGTGCCAATGGTATTGATTCTTCTTCAGCCAGACGCCGGAACCTTTGTTGTTTTCACCTCTTTTCTTTTTGTTCTTTACAGGGAGGGCATTTCTTTTGATCCTTTTGTACTGCGTTTAACCAACTCCATTCCGGGTGTAAAATTCAAGGAAACCTGGGTGGGGAGCCACTTTATACCGATCCTTTTTGTGCTTGTTTTCCTGAGTATTGCGACACTACTCATCAGCAATGAATCGTTCCGTTTTGGTTGGCTGCTGGATGCGGAAATACCAGGGATGTATGCCCTTTTGTTGGCGCTCATTCTGCTTGGCATTGTGTTGTTTTTGTTTTTCAGATGGGCATCATCAAAACGCGAGCACAAGCGAATTACGGTTATTCTTATCATCGGATTGATCACCAGTGCGGCGATCATTTTTATTGTAAATTATGGGTTTCAGGGGCTTGCCAGCCACCAGAAGCAAAGGATCGAGCTGTTTTTGGGACTTAAAGAGGATCCCGATTTTGCCGATTACAACAGGAACAGAGCAATGGCTGCAGTTGGTTCAGGTGGTTTAACGGGAAAGGGATATAAAAATGCTAGTGTTTCCAGTGTCGAAAGTAATCACGTGCCGGAGAGTGAAACCGACTTTATTTTTTGTCCTTTTGCTGAGGAATGGGGTTTTCTGGGAACACTCTTGCTGATCGCACTATACCTATTCATGCTCTTGCGTATTCTGATCATTGCCGAACGACAAAGAGCCAGGTTCAACAGGGTATATGCCTACGCCGTTGCCATGATCATGTTTTATCACTTCGCTGTCAATATCGGTATGAATATCGGGTTTGCACCGGTCATCGGAATTCCACTGCCATTCTTCAGTTATGGAGGATCCTCTATGTTGTCATTTTCAGTGATGATGTTTGTCTTGCTCAAGCTTGACAGTCAACGGAGAGATGTGCTGCAGTAAGGAATTATCACTATTTTTACAAGGAATGAAGTTGGAACATGAAGAAAGACAATAAAACTTCGGCAGGGCTTACAGAGGACACAGAGAAAAAGTTCAACATTGCTTTTTGGTGTTTTTCTGCATTCCCTTTTGTTCTTATAACAGTACTCTTGTTGTTTCAGTCTGAAGACGAAATGCCCTCAGTCGCCATGCTGGATAATCCACCTGAATTACTCGCTTCCGTTGTTCTAGCCTCCGATGGTGAAACGGAGCTTGGACGTTATTGGAGGGTCAATCGAACCAGCGCAGAATACAAAGAGATCTCACCGTATGTTACCGATGCTTTGATCTCCACCGAGGACGAGCGTTTCATGAACCATTCAGGTGTCGATTTCAAGGCACTTGCACGCGCAGTATTCAAATTGGGTAGCGCAGGAGGTGCTTCAACCATCTCACAGCAGCTGGCTAAATTATTGTTCACCTTACAACAGCGTGAAAAAGAAGAGCTGGCCAGAGCAAGTGGTGAGACTGTGGATCGTGGGTCATACGGAAAGCTCGGCAGGATGATGCGACGGGTGAATGAAAAGGCCAAGGAAAACATCATTGCCACAAGACTGGAAAGGCGATTTACCAAGGAAGAGATCATTACGATGTATCTCAATCAGTTCGATTTCCTATACAATGCCGTGGGAATAGAAAATGCTGCTAAGGTGTATTTTGACAAGCTACCCAAGGACCTTTCAATGGAAGAGTCAGCTATGTTGGTGGGCATGTGTAAGAATCCGTCATTGTATAATCCATACACATTCAAGATCAAGAATTACCGTCAAAGCATCGCCATCCAAAAGGGCATCAGTGCGAATGCTGTTTCGCGGGAGGAGATTCTTCTTGCAAGAGCGAATGATTCCATGCGTGCAGTCAACAGAAGGAACCAGGTATTGATGCAGTGGTTGAAGAATAGTGAGGAGGGAAATGAAGCGCTTAGAAAGAAGATTTCAAAGGCCGACTACGACCGGTTGAAAATGAAACCCCTTGTTGTCAAGTTCAGAAAGGTTGATCACAAGCAGGGGATGGCACCTTATTTCCGGGAATCATTGCGCAAGGAGCTCAGCGAACTATTTAGTCAAAAGAACGAGGATGGATCCTGGAAGTACAAACATGCCGATGGCAAACCATACGATATTTACAGCGATGGATTGAAGATCTATACAACGATCGATGTCAGTATGCAAAAATACGCTGAAGAGGCTCTTGTCCGACATTTGAAGGAATCTCTGCAGCCCGCTTTTGATAAGCAGAACAAAGGCTTGAATAACTGGCCGTTCAGCAACAGGGTTTCCGAAGAACAGATCGAGAACATCATGCGTGCAGCAAGAAGAGCTTCAGCACGTTTTACATCCCTACAGTCGCGTGGGTATTCAGATGCTGAGATTCGTAAGAATTTTAGAACGCCCGCTCAAATGACGGTGTTTTCCTGGAATGGCGATATCGATACGGTGATGACACCCGACGATTCGATCCGGTATTACAAGTCCTATCTGCATGCCGGTCTCATTTCGATCGAACCTCAGACGGGTTTCGTGAAAGCATGGGTAGGAGGAGCTAATTTCAACCATTTCGCCTACGATCATGTGAGGCTTGGTAAGAGGCAAGTTGGATCAACGATAAAACCATTCGTCTATTCTACAGCAATGCAGATGAAAGCGGTCAAACCATGTTCACGCCTCGAACCGGGTTCCACTTGTGTGGATATTGTAGATATCAATGGGAATAAATCCGGCAGATGGTGCCCTGGGGGATCGGCCACAGGTACCGTTGAACAAGGCTTGGCTTCCTCTTCTAACCCAACAACGGCCGCTGTGATGGGGAAAATGGGTGGTTATGCAGGGCCGAAGAATATTTCAAAACTTTTGAGAGATTGTGACATTTACCTGCGCCCTCAGGATGAGGTTCCTTCGATGTGTTTGGGAAGTATGGACATGTCATTGTACCAGATGGTGGCCGCCCAGTGCATTTTCGTCAATAATGGCATCTTTAACCGCCCAACAACTATTTTGCGCATTGAGGACAGAACCGGAAATATTATCTACAGCGCCGATGGCTACATGAAGGAGGTGCTTAACGAGGGCGTTGCATACGAAACGCTGCTCATGATGAAGAAGGTGATCACTCAGGGAACAGCAACATATCTCAGAAGTGGAAAATTTGGTGATATCCCTCCTACAGCTGGTAAAACCGGAACCACTCAAAACAACTCAGATGGTTGGTTCATGGGACTCACCCCGGAACTGGTGACAGGTGTATGGGTAGGAGCAGAGGATCGCTCCATCCGCTTCAAATCGACCGCCATCGGACAGGGAGCTCGGGTAGCGCTACCGATCTACGGATATTTTATGCAAAAAGTGTACAATGACCCTCTGATCAAACTATCAAAAGGAGAATTTGAACCGCCGCAAACCTACGACCCGGAGGCTTTCAAGTGCGATGGTGCCGATGGACTTGTTGTAGAAACAGATACTCTTGATCTCGGAATTTAGCATGAATAAAGTAGTAAAGAATGTGGACGAAGCCTGTCAGGGAATCCAAAGTGGTATGACCCTGATGCTAGGTGGATTTGGCTTGTGCGGTATCCCTGAAAATTCGATCGCGCAGCTGGTAAAAATGGGTGTTCGTGATCTAACGTGTATTTCGAACAACGCCGGAGTCGATGATTTCGGGCTGGGTTTGCTGCTGCAAAATCGGCAGATCAAGAAGATGATCAGTTCCTATGTGGGAGAAAATGCAGAGTTCGAAAGGCAAATGCTTTCGGGAGAGTTGGAAGTGGATCTCATTCCACAAGGGTCACTGGCAGAGCGCTGCAGAGCGGGTGGAGCCGGAATCCCTGCGTTTTTCACTCCTGCAGGCTTTGGAACCGAGGTAGCCGAAGGTAAAGAAGTTCGTATTTTTAACGGTAAGCCACACATTCTGGAATCAGCTCTGACAGCCGATTTTGCTATTGTAAAAGCATGGAAAGGAGATACAGAAGGCAACCTGATCTATAAGGGTACTGCCCGCAATTTCAATCCAATGATGGCAATGGCAGGAAAGATCACAATAGCTGAGGTGGAGGAGCTGGTGCCTGCCGGAGAGCTTGATCCGAATTTCATTCACACACCGGGCATATTTGTTCAGCGGATCTTTCAAGGAGACCGTTTCGAGAAACGCATAGAACAGCGTACCGTAAGAAAAAGAAGTTGATCATTGAAGATCTATCGGTTATGGCACTTGACAAAGAAGGTATTGCAAAACGAATTGCACAGGAATTACAGAACGGATGGTATGTAAATCTTGGAATAGGGATCCCAACATTGGTCGCGAATTATGTGCCCGATGGGATGGAAGTCGAATTTCAGTCCGAGAACGGGGTATTGGGTATGGGGCCTTTCCCGTTTGAGGGGGAGGAAGATCCGGATCTCATCAATGCGGGGAAGCAAACAATTACTGTGAAAAAAGGAGCCGTTTTCTTCGATTCGGCAATCTCCTTTGCCATGATCCGTGGCAGACACGTTCAATTGACCGTGCTCGGAGCAATGGAAGTGTCTCAAAATGGCGATATTGCAAATTGGAAGATTCCAGGTAAAATGGTAAAAGGAATGGGTGGTGCAATGGATCTTGTTGCCTCTGCTGAAAACATTATTGTTGCCATGATGCATTCCAATAAAGCCGGGGAATCAAAAATATTGAAGGAATGTACACTTCCGTTGACAGGAGTGGGTTGTGTTAAAAAGGTGGTGACCGAATTGGCCGTAATGGAGATCAAGGATGGGAAATTCCATTTGATCGAGAGAGCACCGGGTGTTTCTGTTGAGGAGATCGTATCCAAAACAGAAGGTGAGCTTGTTCTTCCTGAATTTGTTCCCGAAATGCAGCTGTGATGTGGCGTCTTGGATCAACAGAGATCCTCAGGCCCGTTACATTGCTAATGGGTGTAGGATGGTTGATCTTTGTCTTTTCGAAAAGTACGATCCCTGCCGATTCCGGAGATGGTATTCAACATTTCTTTTATGCGCAGGCAAGCTGGAAAGAACCCGCTTTTTTTCTCCATCACTGGGGTAAACCGTTCTTTATACTGCTGTCCTCTCCTTTCGCACAACTAGGTTTCAGCGGAATGGTAGTGTTCAATATACTGTGCTATTCATTGACGGTTTTAGTGGGCTATCGGATCATGGAACGGTTCAAGGTTGACAGAGTTCTACAGGCGCTTTTTCCGTTACTTTTGGTGATTACCAAAGATTACAGCACCACAGTTCTAGGAGGTATGACAGAGGTTCTTTTCAACCTCAGCATCGTAGTTGGAGCTTTGCTTTTTCTGCGTCAGAAGTACCTGCTTTTTGCCGTTCTGGTATCTTTCATGCCGTACATGCGCGGTGAAGGGCAATTGCCGTTGCTAATTGCTTTGGTTATTTTAATCTACGTCAGACAATGGCGCTTCATCCCCTTTCTGCTTACCGGGCATTTGCTTTATCTCCTCCCGGGAGAGCTTGTTCACGGCCAGTTCCTCTGGTATTTCAAGAAGGATCCCTATGCCATGAAAACCGGTTTCTACGGTTCTGGAAACTGGAACCACTACCTATTATCGTACAAGAATTACATTGACAATGCCGGACTGATCGTTGTGTTCCTTGGAACACTTGCTCTGTGGATCCGTTGGAAAATAATCGTGAAACAAAGGGAGCTTCTCTTGCTCGGTGTATACAGTTACACGATCTTTTTGGGAATTCTTTTTGTCCACTCGTATTTCTGGGCTACCGGCACATATGCGTCGATGGGACTTACCCGCTTGGCCACGCAGGGGATGCCTTTATTTCTCCTTGTTAATTTGATACTTATCAGTGGATTTTCTATTGAACGGATCAATTGGATCCGCTTATTGAGTGCTGGTATGTCCGTTGGGATCGTGATCACCTTAATGATGTCGAAAAAGTTCCCGATTCAGCCGACGGATCTCGAACAGTTGGTAATTACCGCGGCGCATTCGGGTTCAATGGAAGGCAGTGCCGGATCCAGGTACTTCCATTTTCATCCGCTTTTGGCGTTTGAGCAAGGCGACAATCCGGTGTTAATGAATTCACGGGCAGTTTTTTTTCAGTCGGTTGATATCGAACGGGAAAAAGGGCAAGTCTTCAAACCGGGGGACCTGATCGTTTGGGATAGTCATTTCGGTCCTGCGGAGATGAATCTGCCGCTGAGCGCGCTGGAATCGGATACAACCAGAATTCAAAAGTTGGAGGAATTTAACACCTCAGATCTTATCTCCTCCTCGGGAAAGGAACCTGGAAAGGTGATTATTT
Organism: Bacteroidota bacterium; assembly: GCA_046307935.1. Classification (GTDB taxonomy): domain Bacteria; phylum Bacteroidota; class Bacteroidia; order Flavobacteriales_D; family Crocinitomicaceae; genus M0103. Next base: position 14,351 of record JBKCAB010000826.1, read on the forward strand.
TCAGGATAAGGGATCAACGGTAGAAATTCATCTCGTCGACATACTTCCTTACGGGCTCGGTGAGCAGATATCGGACATCTTTTCGTTCCTTGATGGCCTGTCGGATGAAGCTTGCTGAAACTTTCATTACAGGGGCGTCCTCACAGAGCAAGACATTCGAATGTTCAGCATAGAGATTTTCGGTTTCCTTATGTATTTCTTTAAGCTCGTCTTCCTCCTGTAAGGTCAGCACCCGCGGATATACGTAGATCGCATGATTGTCAAGCAGGTATTCGTGGTTGAACCACTTGTGCAGTGACCTCAGGTTATCTTCACCCATGATCAAAGAAAAAACATGTTCTGGGTATTTCTCTTTCAGATGTGCGATGGTTGTCACTGTATAACTCGGCTTCGGTAGTTGGAACTCGATATCTGTCACACGGAGTTTTGGATTGTCGTCAATGGCGACCTTCACCAAGGCAAGTCGGTGATGATCGGCGAGCAAAGTGGATTTTTCCTTCAAGGGGTTTTGAGGCGATACAACCAGCCAAACCTGATCGAGATCAGTGTAATCGGCCATGTAATTGGCGATCACCAAATGACCGACATGGATCGGGTTAAAGGTGCCAAAGTACAGTCCTATCCTCATTTCACGCCGATGAAATTAGATACCACATGTGTTGCTTGAAGGACCGCTTGGTCAAGCTCGTCGTTCACGATGATCACATCGAATTCCGGTGCTTTATCAAGTTCAATACGAGCTTTACTCATGCGTTGCTGGATCTTTTCTTCAGTCTCCGTGCTTCTGTATCGCAAGCGTTTCTCCAACTCTTCAAACGATGGTGGTTGAACAAATATGGCCAATGCCTGCTCCCCATAGATCCTTTTTAGATTCAACCCGCCTACTACATCCACATCAAAGATCACAGCATGTCCGCTTTCCCAGATCTCCTGGATCTGAGATTTCAGCGTGCCGTAAAAGTTGTTCTCGTAAACTTCTTCCCACTCCACAAAAGCATCCTCCTCTATCAGTGTTTTAAAGCCATCGATACCAAGAAAGTGGTAATCCTTTCCATGTACTTCATTTGGACGCGGTTCGCGACTGCATGCCGAAACAGAGAAACGTAATTTTAAAACCGGATCGTTTATGAGGGCATGAACGATGGTGGTCTTTCCTGCGCCTGATGGAGCTGAGAATATGATGCACTTGTTCATCGTTCTTGTGACTATAAGGTATTCAACACCTGTTCCTTGATCTTTTCCAAAGCGTCTTTCATCTCTACGACCAGCTTCTGCATTTCTGCATGATTGCTCTTGCTTCCGAGTGTATTGATCTCACGACCGATCTCCTGGGCGATGAAACCGAGCTTTTTTCCGCTGTGTGGCAACACCATCGTGTGGAGAAAGTAGTCGAGATGGTTGGCCAGACGCATTTTCTCTTCTGAAATATCGAGTTTTTCAATGTAGAAGATCATTTCTTGTTCGAGTCTGTTCTCGTCGTATTTTGCCGCTACTTCTTCCAGTCCTCTGCGTATCCTTTCACGGATGGTTTCCGAGCGCTCTGATTCATATTTGGGAACTTCGAGCAATAACCTGCGGATCTCACTGATGCGGTCGAAGAACTCTTTCTCCAGCTGCTCTCCTTCGCGACGTCTGAAAAGGTTAAGCTGCTCACAAGCATCTTGAACCAGACCTACCAGCCATTCTCTTTCTTCTTTGGAAAGCTCTTCCTTTTCATTGTTATAGATATCCGGCATGCGCAAGATTAGTGAAAGATAGTCTGCACTTTCCTTGCCGATCATTCGGTTAACATCCTCCAGATCTTTGAAGTAAGCCTTCGCGAGATCTTTGTTGATCGTGTAGTTACGCGAATCTCCGGTGCTTTCCAAGTTGATGTTGAGATCGATCTTTCCTCGGTCGAGCAGCTCCTGGATAACACGTCGTACCTCTGTTTCGAGCTCTCGGTAATGCGAGGTGATACGGACGTTCAGATCGAGTGACTTACTGTTGAGTGATCGTAGCTCAACACTTACTTTTTTCCCCTGGAAAGTTCCGGTCGTTTTACCGAAACCGGTCATGGACATCAGCATGCGCGTATGTTCTAAATTTAAGCAAAGGTAGAAAATTCAGGTGACTTCAGCTTTTTCTAACGGTTCTGAGTCTTTCGCTGAGCCGATCACCGGATGAGGTAACGTAGACGCCTGCAAAGATCAGCAGCATGTAAAGAAACTTCTCAAGTGAGACTGTGCCGGTGTAATCATCAGCGATACCAATGGCATTTAAGGTGAACGCGAAGAAAACGACCATAACGGGCTGTATGTAAATATAGGCGCTCGAAACGGAAGGGCTAAGGTATTTAAGTCCGTACATGGTCAACAAGTAGGTCAGGAAGGTTACTCCCACGATCACAAACAGGATCTTCATCCAGGCATCAATCGGTATCCCGGAGAGATCGGTAGAGGCAAATTCTGTTAGTGTGGGCGGAAAAAGACATACAAAGAGCAGTCCAAAAGTAAAAACATAGGTAATGACGGTGAATGGGCTGTATTTCTTCATCAGTGGTTTTGCGAGCACCAGGTAAAAGGCATAACTCAGGGCATTGATAAAGAGGAAGAAATCACCCAGTATGGAATCCCCCTTGCCTGTTCCTGCTTTCAGTGTGAGCAGCATGGCACCGACAGCGCCCAGTATGATCCCTGTGAGCTTTAGTCCAGTGATTCGCTCTCTCAGCAAAAAAAAAGAAAGAATTACCACAAGGATAGGGTTTACTGCCATGATGATCCCGGAATTGATGGAGGAAGACAGATTCAATCCGTGAAAGAAAAATAGCTGGTTCACAGCTACACCGAAGATCCCGCATACCGAAAGGAGAAAAAGGTCTTTCCGCTTCACTTTTTCAGGCTTCAGAAACAGACGGATCAACCAGAAAAGAAGAACGGCTCCACTTACCCTGAAAAGGATAAAAACATTCGGACTCAAGTAGATCGGCATTACGCCTTTCGCGAGCACATGGCTTGCTCCATACAGCGTGTTTACGCTGAAAAGTGCAATATGGGCCTTTAAATTGTTTATCGGTGGCATGGAGCAGCTTTAGCGGCGATAGTGATCAGCGCCCGAAAGAACGTTTTGCTGCTTCAACCGTGTTTTTTGCATTGCCAATGAACACTTCCTCACCGTTGATGATGAAGGGGCGCTTCAAAAAAGTATATTCCTCTAACATTAGGCTGCGGTAGTCTTTCTCTGAGAGTGTCTTCTCATGTAAACCCTTCGACCGGAATTTCATGGCTTTCTTGGAGAAAAGAGCTTCGTAAGTTCCTGCTTTGTCCTTCAACCAATCCAGCGTTTCCCCATCGATCCCGTTTGATTTAATGTCAATGAGCTCGGTATCCTTTCCCGGATCGATTTCTTTCAGAATGCGCTGATTAGTGCTACATGTACCCAGGTGGTAGA
>JBKCAB010000827.1:0-4272 GCA_046307935.1 Bacteroidota bacterium
TGACAAAACGATTAAATTATGGGACAAACAACTGAGCTTCCTCGGTCGTTTGGATCAAAAAGTGGGTGGGCACAGACATTCTGTAAATGTTCTATGTAAGATCGATGAAGGCTCTTTTGTGAGTGCCTCCGATGATAAGCGCATGATCATTTGGAATGCGGAGTAAATTCAATCACAGATCGAAAGAGTAAATGATTTGATATGGTTCTGTGTTAATATTTACTTAACTTGCCTTAATTTAAAATCCCATGCGCCTACTACTCATCATGTTTCTTTGTCTGGCTAATTTTACAGCAATTGGGCAACTTTATATCAATGAGGCCTCCAATTCCAACGGAGCGATAGTAAATCTTTCGGATGGTTCATCACCTGACTGGTTGGAAATCTACAACGGCGGTTCGGAATCGATCGACCTTGGATCCTATTGGTTAAGTGATGATTCCGATGAACTCGCAAAATGGAAGTTCCCGCATGTTCTAATCGAGCCCGGTGAATTTCGTTTGGTTTTAGCAAATGGAAGTTCAGATACAACTGTTGTTGATCACTTCGAAACAGCTGTTTTTGCAAATGATAGCTGGCAATACACGATTCCATCTTCCGAGCTGCCCTCCGATTGGAAAACCAATCCACTTGCAAGTGTTACCTGGTCAACCGGTCCATTAGGTATAGGATACGGTGATGGAGACGACCTGACGGTGACAGCCCCTTCAAACTCCATATTTGTCCGGAAGATTTTCAATATTACCGATAAAACTGTATTGGTATCTGCCCTTCTTGATATTGATTATGATGATGGGTTCGTTGCTTACTTGAATGGCACAGAGATCGCGCGATCCGGATTGGCGGGTAATCCCCCGGCATGGGATGAGCCTTCAAGCGATCACGAGGCACAGCTGTACCAAGGTGGAGCGCTCTCCACCTTTGCGATCGATGATCTTTTACTTTCCCAACTACTTGTGGATGGCGATAACATCTTAGCAATTCAGGTACACAACACCAATCCAGGCTCGTCTGATCTATCGTTGATACCATACCTGAGCTTCGGAGTAACGCAAAGTGCAGATGCTTTCTCAGGAACCGTTCATCCTTACTTCGTACCTTTATCGTTCTCAGCTTATTACAGTACTTCCTTTAGTATTGCTACCAGTGGGGAGACGATTTACCTTTCAGATCCGAACGGGATCATCGCTGATTCATTGCAAGTACCCGATTTGGAACCAGATATGTCCGTTGGAAAGCTGTCTGATGGTGGAGTGCAGCAGTTCTATTTTCTAAACCCTACACCCGGAGCGACGAATGAAACCTCTAACGGATTCGCGGCGGTTGAGCCAGTGCCAACGATAACAACAGAGGGAGGATTTTTTGAGAATTCGATCGAAGTAAGTGTAGTCAACAATTCCCAATATGGCGGAATAGTGCGTTATACGCTAGATGCTCAGACACCCACTGAACTTTCGCCAATTTACTCGGGGCCAATCACCATTGGAGTGGATGCTGTACTTACGGTTGCTTGTTTCCCAACTCAACCCGATATTTTGAGAAGTTCCGTGAATGCTGAATCATACCTCGTTTTAGAAGATTATACCATACCAGTCATTTCGATTATAACCGATCCGGATAATCTCTACGGGGCACTTGGAATTTTTGATAATTACAATACAGACTGGAAACGCCCATGTCAGATCGAATATTTCGACAAAGAAGGAGTGAAACGTTTCGAATCCAGAGCATCCATAAAGCCAGATGGTGGTGCCGGAGGTTCCCGTTCACACCCTCAGCACAGTGTAACCATAGAGCCAGCAAATTCACTGTATGGTCAGGGAGAACCCATTCAGTATCCGCTGATTCCAGAGAAATCGGGAATTGGTGAATTTTATGCATTCTATTTAAGAAATGGAAGTAATTATTGGAATGCCTACCCACAGAAGGACGCCACTTTCATGCGGATCATGCGCACCACGAACGTCAATTCACAGTCGTACACTCCAGTGGTTGCATACGTCAATGGAGAATATTTTGGAGTTTATGAGCTAAGGGAAAAGGCGAACGAAGGATATTTTGAAAACAACTATGGCAATGATCGAGACAGTCTTGACCTTCTTTCTGTTAGCTATTTCTATGGTGCGGGAATTCTGAGAACAGTTAAAGGTTCGGATTCCGGGTTCTATAATATGCGAAACTTCATTACAAGCTATGACCCAATAAATCCTGACTTTTTTGAAAAGTCCCACGATCTGCTTGACCTCTATAATTTTGCAGACTATATAGCCGCGGAAAATTGGTTTGCCAATTACGATTGGGTATATAATAACATGAAGATCGCTCGCACCAGAACAAAAGGAAACCGCTGGAGATTTTTTCTTCAGGATATGGAACTTGGGCTTGGTGGCTGGTCGGATTATAACGCTAACCTCTTTGATTATTTCCGTTTCAACAACCAGCCGAATCCTTATTGGGACATTTATAACGGGCTGGTTCAGAATACCAAATTCAAGAATTATTTTGTCAACAGGTATGCCGACCTGATGAATTCGGTAATGAAGATCAATGAAACTGCTCCGATCGTGAATGAAATGTATGAAGAGCTCCTACCAGAACTACCGAAACACTTTCAGCTTTGGACGGGAGATGTGACTGCGGGAATGGCTACGTACAGTGCAGTCAAAGATGGTTTACTCGATCAGTTGGCCAACAGGAGCGGGGTTGTCCGAGAACAGATCGTAACTGAGTTTGGGCTAAATGAATCTGTAATTGTTAACCTTGATGTTCAACCACCTGGTGCGGGTTATATTAAGATCTCAACGATTGTACCAGAGAACCTGCCATGGTCAGGTGTTTACTTTGATGGTGTACCCGTGAAAATAACAGCTGTTGCGAATCCGGGGTATCAATTTGTTTCTTGGCAAAGTAACTTAACCATACCGATGACTTTGTTAGATACGAACAGCGTTGAATTGAATATCGCTGATGATGATACTTTTATTGCATTGTTCGATGGTACGTCGGAACCGCTTGCAATTCGTGTGAGTGAGGTGAATTACCATCCGGAAGAATCGATAAATGGTGGAGATTGGGCCGAGGTAAGAAATGATGGAACAACTCCACTGGATTTAACCGGTTGGAAGATTGGATCAAAGGAGTTTTTTGAGCGATATTCTGTTCCGGACAACACCGTTATTCCTCCAGGTGGCTTTATGGTTATAGCTCAAGACAAGGCACTGTTCCAGGATCAATATCCCAATGTGCTGAATGTGGTAGGATCAACAGAGTTCGGATGGGATAATCGCTCTGATACGATCAGATTGTTCGATCCATTCGGAAACGAAGTGCTACAGATCAACTATACGGATTCATTACCCTTTCCAGAATGTGCCGATGGTTTGGGTCGAACTATGGAAGGCGGTCAACAGCAGAATGACTGGTTCTGTGGTTGTATAGGTGGTTCACCCGGAAAGGCATATGAGCTTTGCAATGAACTTTTGCCGGTTAGCGAGATCAACCATAACAATGTCATTCAATTATCCAATGCAGGGGATTGGTTTGAACTAACGAATAAAGGCAATTCACCTATTCAGCTGGGTGGATACTCGGTTCGGGATTCACGAGACAATAATTTGTATGTGCTTCCACAAGTGACAATCGAAGCAGGTGAATTTGTTGTTGTCTGCAATGATGAAACACTTTTTGCACAGCGTCATCCGGAGGTGACTAACGTAGTTGGAGCATTTGATTTTGGACTCGCTGCCAACGATGTTATTCGCATATATGATCCAAACGGAAAGATTGTCTCCAGTGTGGTTTACCGGAATTATTCAGGGTGGCCTCAATTAGCTTCAATTGCTGATAATACCATGGAGTATTCATGGTTTGGTCAATACAGTGATCCCAATGATCCTGATTCATGGTTTGATGGATGTGAGGGAGGGTCACCTGGTAGAGCTTTCGAAACTTGTCCTGTCTTACCGAATGAAGAAGAATTGTATATATACCCTAATCCGGCAGAGTCAGAAATTAACATTGTATTTGGGAACGATTTAAATTCATCTAAACGGACCACCATATTCGTTTATGATGCATCTGGTAGAGTGATACATGTTAAGGAAATTGATGCGGTTGAATCTGTTGTGGGATATCAGTTGAACATTTTTGACTATGGTCATGGTGTATATTATGTTCGAATGATTCAGTCGGATTTTACAGTAACAAAACCTTTTGTGAAACTTTAGCAGAAATGAAAAAGCCAAAGCAAATAATAGCTTTGGCTTTTTTGTG
>JBKCAB010000828.1:0-8041 GCA_046307935.1 Bacteroidota bacterium
TTTTCCTCGGTTACTGAAACTACCACTCGACCTTGTCCTTCACCGAAAAGATAGGCGTCTTCACGGATCTCAGCATCCGTTTCAATGTCAAACCCAAGCTCTCGTGGAAGCGACATTTCAACAAGCGTAACGAAAAGTCCTCCATCCGATACATCATGTACTGCATTCACTAGCTCATTCGCGATCAGACCTTTCACCACCTGATGAAGGTCGTATTCTTTATCAAGATCAAAGTAAGGCGCCGGTGAAGCTTTAACTCCATGATAGGTCGCAAGATACTCTGAGGAACTGATGTCATTCACACATTCACCCAAAACAAAGATCAGATCCCCTTTCTGCTTGAAATCAAGGGTCATCATTCGATCCTTATCCTCCAGCATTCCGATCATTCCTATCGTCGGTGTCGGAAAAACCGGAACTTCCACTCCATTCGTCACGGTTTGGTTGTAGAAAGAAACATTACCTCCTGTTACAGGTGTAGAGAATTTCAAACAAGCAGCGGACATTCCTTTAATTGCACCAACGAACTGCCAGTAGGATTCGGGGTTGTATGGATTTCCAAAATTAAGACAGTTCGTGATAGCGCTCGGTTCACCTCCTGCGCAAGTGATATTTCTGGCCGCTTCTGAAACCGCTATCATCGTTCCGATCTCCGGATCCGCATTCACATAACGTGAATTGCAATCCACCGTCATCGCCCATGCCTTATTCGTTCCCTTTATGTTCACTACACCAGCATCTGAGGGACGGTTGGTTGTCATGTTTCGGGTACCGACCATCGAATCATATTGTTCATACACCCATCGCTTTGATGCAATGTTTGGAAGTTGAAGCAGTTTAAAAGCGACTTCTTTTAGATTAGCTGGTTGTTTTATTGAATCAATGGAAAACTTTTTATATTCCTGGTAATAAGCCGGTTCACGGTATTCCCGATGGTTCTGAGGTGCTCCACCACCAAGAACAAGGGATTCAGCGGGTAGGTCACCGACAAGCTCACCATGCATGTAGTATTTTACACGACCGGTATCCGTTACCACACCGATCTCTTCTGCATTAAGGTCCCACTTGTCGAAAATACGTTTCACTACTTCCTCCTGTCCTTTGTGAACCACTACAAGCATGCGCTCTTGCGATTCAGACAACAAGATTTCATATGGGAGCATGTTCTCCTGACGCGTCGGCACCCTGTCCAAATGTATTTCCATTCCTACACCGCCACCTGCGCTCATTTCACAGGTCGAACAGGTGATACCTGCAGCACCCATGTCCTGCATTCCAACGATCGCATTTGATGCTGCCAACTCCATTGTTGCTTCGAGGAGAAGTTTCTCCATGAACGGATCTCCAACCTGGACCGCAGGAAGGTCATTTGCAGACTCTTCAGTAATATCCTTTGATGCAAAGGCAGCACCGGCAATCCCATCTTTCCCTGTGGCAGAACCCACAATGAACACCGGATTTCCCGGACCTTTTGCCTTCGCAGAAATGATCTTCTTGGTATCAATGATCCCGGCTGAGAATGCATTCACCAGAGGATTCGTGTTGTATGAATCATCAAAAAACACTTCTCCCCCTACGATCGGAATCCCGAAAGCATTCCCGTAGTCGCCAATGCCCTTAGTCACACCCTTAACCAACCATTTTGTTCGTGCCAGCTCAATGTTACCGAAACGAAGTGAATTCAACTGTGCAATAGGACGAGCGCCCATCGTAAATATGTCGCGGTTGATCCCTCCTACTCCTGTTGCAGCACCTTGGTATGGCTCAAGCGCACTGGGATGATTGTGCGATTCAATCTTGAAAACACAACCCAATCCATCCCCGATATCGACAAGTCCGGCGTTCTCCTCACCCGCCTTGACCAACATATGAGGTCCATCCTTCGGTAAGGTTTTTAACCAAACGATCGAGTTTTTGTAAGAACAGTGCTCCGACCACATCACCGAGTAAACAGCGGTTTCAGTGAAATTTGGGGTTCTTCCGAGTATTCCTTTGATCATTTCGAACTCATCCGGACGCAAACCGAGTTCAACGGCTTGTTCGAGCGTAGCTTCCTGCTGTAGTGTGCTTTCCATACATTCCAATGAAAAACAAAGTTAATGAAATTATCCGAGCGTAAATGCCTGATAAATCAAGTCAACAAGGATTTGTTCCACGATCGAATGTAAACGGCTCATTCTCCTAACTTCACCCTTATCCCTGCTGAACCGCTAAACACCCATTCTCGGACACCTGAAGGCGGTCTGGTATCGTAAAATGTATTGTACTCCAGTCTGAAATCGATCCGTTTGAGAAACTGAAAGGTTAAAGCATATTGCCCTAAGATCCTAAAATCTGAAAAATAATTGACAACAGGCTGAACGTAGGTTGTTGCTGTAAAATTCCAACTCGTTCCGGGATCTATGAAGCAGGAGATGTAGCTATTCCATCGAACATCCTTGATGAGCTCACCTGTGCTCTGGAGCTCTTCATGCTCGTAGAAGAAAGAGGTACCTGCAAAAAGTCGCACCCCCTTTTGATCAATCGCTTTCCAACGCAGACCCGTACCTCCCAGAGCCCGTAATCGTTGATCGAGCAACTGATTGTATTGAACCTGTGCATACGACTCCCATTTCCAGGGACTTATGCGCGTGTGATCATCGTGCCTGCCCATTCGATAGGCATAGCGTAAATGAATCATTCCGGAGTTGGCAAAAACTCTATCCGCTCCTTTTGAATACACCCAGTCGGTTATAAGCAAGCCATAATGATAGCGTGACTTGAACTGTACTCGTGGACGAAATGATCCGGTAAGCAGGAGATCCTTATTGCGAACTGCAGAGAATGAGGCATCGACTGCACCGCTCCAACCACTGGTATCATCGTAAATGCGCTTATTCTCAATATTCACGATCTGGGCATGAACTTGAAATGTCAAAAGAGGCATGAAAACCAAAAAAAGACGCGTCATTTTTGAGCAATTCGATACATAAAATAAGCTATTGCGCCAAAGATGACATTCGGTACCCAAACTGCCACATTAGCCGGAAAACCGACCTTCAAAGCCGCTACCGTAGTAACCTGCATTGCGAAAATATAAATGAATATGATCAGAAGTCCGAGCGCAATGTTCACACCTATACCTCCCCTTCGTTTCCGTGAAGAGACCGATACACCTATTACCGTCAGCACATATGTCGCAAAAGGCAGAGATGAACGTTTGTAGAGCTCAATTTCATACATCGGAACATTACCCGATCCCTTTGCCTTCTCGCGCTCAATAAACTCTTTTAGCTCGTAGTAGGTCATTGCCTCGGCAGCATTTTCCCGCTGGACCATTTCTGTGGAATTAAAATCAAACAGAGTATCCTTCATCCTGCCCTCAATGAGTCGGTCATTTCGGGCACTATCCTGAGTTTTATAGTATCCCACATAGCGCTCGTAATAATCTTCCAGATGCCATTTATTGGTGCCCGGGACATTTTGGGCCGTCCTTGCCTTTAAGAAGTATTTCATTCTGGTGTTCGACGCATCCCACTGCATAACAACAAAATCATTGATCACATTCTCATCGGAAGCATAGCTTGAAAAATACACCGTTCGATTTCCCGGATACTCGGCATGGTAATTTTGAATGAACATGGCGTCACGGTAATACTTCTCTTCGAAATCTAATCGCGTTGCATTCGATCTTGGGATGACAAAGTGATTCAATATCAGCGCCATGAACATCAGAAGCGTTGCCACGATCATGTAGGGTCTGATAAACCTTCCAAATGTTCGTCCACTGTTCAATATTGGGATGATCTCAGCATCCTGAGCCATCTTAGCCGTGAACCAGATGACCGAGACGAAGATGATCATGGGTGAAAAAAGGTTGCCGTAGTAAACAATGAAGTTCAGGTAATAACTAAAAACAATACCACTGATCGGTGCCTGATTATCTATAAACTCCCCAAGGCGCTCAGAAAGATCAAAAACCATAGCCAGTAACATAATGATCGCCATCATAAAGAAGAAAGTGGTCAAGAACTTTCGCATGATATAGCGGTCGAGGATCTTCATCATGCGCTACAGACGATTTTGAAGTTTGGGTACCATCCTATTCTTCCAATCGGAGAAGTCACCCGCCAGAATATGTTTACGTGCCTCCTTCATCAGCCACAGATAAAAGGCCAAATTGTGTATCGTCGCGATCTGAATACCGAGATTCTCCTTGGCTTTGATCAGATGACGGAGGTATGCTTTCGAATAAACGTGATCTACGAAAGCTGTTCCGTTCGCATCCAGTGGCGAGAAATCAGAGGCCCACTTCTCATTCTTGATATTAATGATCCCTTCGCTTGTGAACAACATACCGTGGCGGGCGTTACGCGTGGGCATTACACAATCGAACATATCAACGCCGAGTGCAATGCATTCCAACAAATTGACCGGTGTGCCAACACCCATCAAATAACGTGGTTTCTCCTTTGGAAGTATCGAACAAACGAGGTCTGTCATGGAATAAAGTTCTTCATCGGGTTCACCGACAGACAATCCACCTATCGCATTCCCAATGGCATTCCGGGAAGCGATGTTTTCCGCTGATTCGATCCTGAGATCTTTGTAAACACTTCCCTGAACAATTGGAAACAATGCCTGCTCATGTCCATATTTCGGTGCTGTTCTTTCCATTTGCTCGAAACAACGGGTCAACCACCTGTGGGTCATGTGCATGGATCGCTTGGCGTAGCCATAGTCACACGGATAAGGTGTGCATTCATCAAATGCCATGATAATATCTGCTCCGATGGAACGTTGAATATCAATGGCTCTTTCAGGAGTAAAAAAATGATAGCTCCCATCGATGTGTGACTGGAATTTTACCCCCTCTTCATTGATCTTTCTCGAACCGGATAGAGAATAAACCTGATAACCACCACTATCTGTCAGTATTGGAGCATCCCAACCGATGAATGAATGAAGACCTCCGGCAGCCTCGAGAACCTCAAGCCCTGGTCTCAAATACAAATGATACGTGTTACCGAGTATGATCTGAGCCTCAATAACATCTCTCAACTCATGCTGATGAACCCCTTTCACTGTTCCCGCTGTACCTACAGGCATGAAGATCGGTGTTTCGATCAAACCATGGTCTGTATGCAAAATTCCGGCCCTTGCCTTACTTTTACTGTCTGAAACCTGCAGGTCAAAGTGCATAAATTGTTGAAAAAATAAACAAAACAAAGATAAGGCTAATTCGTTATGCGCCCCATCTTTGCACCTCAAAGCAACCCGGAAAATGCAGTTCTTCCCTACATTCGATTCATTATCGTCAACAATTCTGTTCGGGTTCTTTTGTTTTGCTGCGCTGATCCAGCTGCTCCATACCTTACGCTTTCATGGTCGGCTCGCATTTTTTAAGGAGCGGGCGACGCTGGAAGAATCGGAGCTTCCACCAGTATCAGTGATCATTGCAGCGCGCAACGAAGCTGACAATCTCTTCGAGAACCTTCCCTTCATCCTTGAACAGAACTACCCTGAATTTGAAGTCATTGTGATCAATCATCAATCGATCGATGAATCTTCACATCTTCTCGCAGCCTACCAAAGACAATATCCGAACTTGCGTGTTACGGAGGTGGCCCGTAGTCCTCACCTGCGATTGGGAAAGAAACTGCCGATTACTTTGGGTGTCAAAGGTGCAAAATACGAGCACCTCATTCTGACCGATGCTGACTGCAAGCCTGCAAGTAACAACTGGCTCAAAAGTATGGCCGGACGATTCACGGCGGGAAAAGAGATCGTACTTGGCTACGGTCCTTATGTCAAACGCTCAGGATTCCTCAACAGTTTGATCCGATTCGATACAACCTGGATCGGTATGAACTACCTGTCTTTTGCCCTCGCCGGCAAACCATACATGGGAGTAGGACGCAATCTCGCTTACACAAAAGAGTTGTTCTACCATGTGCACGGTTTCAAATCTCACTATTCACTTCCTTCAGGAGATGATGACCTATTTATACAGGAAGCGGCACGAAAAAGAAATCACAGGATCGATATTGAGAAAGACGCCTTTTGTTATTCTGAGTCCGCAGATACCTGGAAGGCCTGGGCACGACAGAAATCAAGACACTATACTACGAGTCCAAAATACAGGGTTATTAAGAAACTGTTGTTAGGAATCTACCCTATGACCATGTTGCTGATGATGGCATCCTTTGTTACTTTGTTGTTCAGTACTGATTTTCGCTGGATTACATTATCGGTATTTGCCATCGTGTTCGCCATAAAATGGCTGGTTCAGGGCAGGAGTTTCGCGAAGCTGGGAGAAAAAGGATTCATTGGTTATCTCCCGCTCTGGGACTTGTTCTACACGTTGCTTATACCGGTGTTGTACTACAGCGCTGAGAAAAAGCGAAAGAACAAATGGTAGAAGCAGAACACCTGTCCGATAAAGCGAAACAGGACCTTGCGCTGGTTGAAGCAGCCAGAAACGGTGATCAAGCTGCATATGCAGAGCTCATGGATCGATACCGGGATTCCATTTACTTCATGATGCTCAAAATGGTCAAGAATCAAGACGATGCCGACGATCTCACTATCGAAGCATTTGGCAAGGCATTCAGCAGGATCGATCAGTATTCTCCGAGTTTTGCTTTTAGCACTTGGTTGTTCAAGATCGCATCCAACAACTGCATTGATTTCATCCGAAAGAAACGAGTCAAGGTCACTTCAATGGACACCGGGCTGATGACCGATGACGGCGAAGTCATCTTTGTCGATGCCCGAAGTGGAACCATGGACCCTGAGCAAACGATCATCCATAATCAAAAGGTTGTCCACATGCGCATGCTCGTGAGCAAATTAAAGCCGCGCTACCGAGAACTGGTTGAAAAACGCTATTTCGAAGAGCTGAGCTACGAAGAGATTGCTGAAGAGCTCAATCTGCCACTCGGTACGGTTAAAGCACAACTGTTCCGCGCCCGCGATTTTTTAGCCGGTATGATGGAAAAAATGAAGGAAGACATTTGAGCTTCATGAAGCTGTTACACGACTATTTTCCGGATCTAACAGAACAGCAGCTGCATTCTTTTGATAGGCTTGAAGGCCTCTACAAAGAATGGAATGCGAAGATCAATGTGATCTCGCGAAAGGATGAATCCAATTTTTATGAGCGTCATGTGCTGCACTCCCTTGGTATTTCCAAGGTGATCCGATTCAATCCCGGGAGTAACATTCTCGACATTGGAACAGGAGGTGGATTCCCCGGAGTACCGCTTGCAATTCTTCATCCGGACACGCAATTCACCCTGATTGATTCGATCGGCAAAAAGATCAAAGTGGTGAACGAGGTTGTTGAGGCACTTGGACTTCAAAATGTAGAAACTATCCACGGTAGAGCCGAAAACACAAAAGGAAAATACGACTTTATCGTGAGCCGAGCAGTAACCTCCATGCCCTTGTTCCTCTCATGGACAAGAGGGAAGTTTAAGCAGGAGAACCGGCACAATGAACTCAAGAATGGAATTCTCTACCTCAAGGGAGGGGAACTCAGTGAAGAGCTGTCAAGCATCAAATATCCCATCCATATTTTCAATCTTTCAGACTACTTCAAAGAAGACTTCTTCGAGACAAAAAAGGTAGTCTACATTCAGATGAACAAATGACATTAAGACTTCAGGGTAATTTAAAGATCGATCCTTATCAAATTCAAATCAGTTCAGACGGTACTTTTTGAAGAATGCGTCCCAATTCCAGATAAAATTACCCATTACCTCGTCCATTCTTTTCAGGAAGAGGGGATTCGGCGCCTGCATTCTTTTGAAATAATCATCCTGGAACTCATTCAACTGGTACTTATAAAACACTGCTTTGGACATGCCGTAGACCATGTTCTTTGAAGGGTGATTTACACGCGTAATGAAATTTTGGTAATCACGGATAAGTCTGGAAAAATCTACATCCGACAATCCATAGATCTTGGCGAGTTTTTCAAATATGATCTGTTCTATGCGTGCCGCCTGATCGGATTCAAAGGTGCTTTCCAGAAATGAAAGATTACCTACAATAATGA